>CAKTOK010000015.1 GCA_934589835.1 uncultured Oscillospiraceae bacterium
GTGCTGGTCAGCGGCGTCAGCGGCACCAGCTATACGGACAAGAGCGTGACGGCGGGCGAGACGTACACCTACACGGTACGCGGCGTGGCGGCGGACGGCAGGACCATGAGCCCCAGCTACGACAGGGCCGGTAAGACGGCCAAGGTGCCCAATGCGTCCGCTGTGCCGGATCCGGTGACGATGGTGGGCGCTGTTGCCGACAGCACCGGTATTACCGTCACATGGAAGACGGCGATGGGCGCCGCGGCGTATACCATCTACCGCAAGACCACCGGCACCAACTGGACGGTGCTGGTCAGCGGCGTGAAGGGCACCAGCTATGTGGACAATACGGCGCTGGCGAAGGGCACCTATACCTACACGGTGCGGGGCGTGGCGGCGGACGGCAGGACCATGAGTCCCAGCTATGACCGCACCGGCAAGACGGCCACCATGCCGGAGACGGTGGTTCCCGCCAACGTGAAGCTGGGCAAGGCCACCGCAGACGCGGCGGGGATCACGGTGACATGGGAGGCGGCGGCCAATGCCAAGACCTATGCCATTTACCGCAAGACCGGCAGCACCAGCTGGACCCTTCTGACCACCAAGGCCAGCGGCACCAGCTATAAGGATCTTACCGCGGCGCGGAACCAGCTGTACACCTACACGGTGCGGGGCGTGGCGGCGGACGGCAGGACCATGAGCGCCGGCTACGATCACACCGGCGTCAGCGCCAGGATCACAGCGTCGGCCTCCACCAGACCGGATCGCGTAAAGCTTAAGGAGGCGGAGCGCCTGTCCGACGGCATTCTGGTGACGTGGGAGGCGGCGGCCAACGCCAGAACGTATGTGGTCTACCGCAGCAAGGTCGTCAGCGGGCAGGCCTCCGGCTGGACGGCCATCGCCAGAGATGTGACCAACACCTACTACAAGGATATCGGCGGTGTGTCCGGTACGCTCTATGCCTACACCGTGATCGGCGTGGCGGTGGACGGCAGGACCACCAGCCCCTCCTACCACACCTACGGCGTGCGGGCGACCATGCCCTGACGCCTGCCGTAAAACAGATCTGCGAGAAGGTACAGGAAAGAAATAAGACGAGCGGGCCTCCCTTCGGGGAGGCCCGCTCGTCTTTCCTCTGCGCGCCTTTGGGCGGCGCGCCGTCTTCGTTATGCGCCCGTCCTTGACCGGAGCTTTTCCTTGTTGAACAGACAGAACGCCGTCATCAGCAGGATACGAAGGTCGAAGGCGGGCGACCAGTTTTCAATGTAGTACAGATCGAACTGGATGCGCTTTTGGATGGAGGTGTCGCCGCGGAAGCCATTGACCTGCGCCCAGCCGGTGATGCCGGGCCGCACCTGATGCTTCACCATGTAGCGGGGGATCTGCTCCTTGAACTGCTCCACGAAAAACGGCAGCTCCGGCCGCGGCCCGATGAGGCTCATGTCGCCCTTGAGTACGTTGAAAAACTGGGGCAGCTCGTCTACGGAGCACTTGCGGATCAGGGAGCCGAACCAGGTCTTCCGATCGTCCACATTTTTGCTCCAGCCGGTATTCTGGCTGCTGTTCACCCTCATGGAGCGGAATTTGTACATATAGAACGTCTTTTTGTCCTTGCCCACCCGCTCCTGCTTGAAGATGACGGGCCCCGGGGAGGACAGCTTCACGCCGATGGCCGCGATCAGCATCAGCGGCGAGGTCAGCACGATCAGAAGCAGCGAGCACACGATATCCGCCGCCCGCTTGAGAAAGGCGTTGCCCAGATTGTCCAGCGGGATGCGCCGCAGGTTGATGAGCGGCAGTCCGTCCACGCTGTCGAACTGGGGGTTGGAGGGCATATACTTCACATAGGAGGGTACCACGGACAGCTTCGTGCCGTCCTTTTCGCAGGCGTTGATGACCTTGCCGATCCACTGCCCCTCCTCCGTGGGCAGCGCCAGCACCACCTCGTCCGGCTTCTCACGCTGGAACACCTCGTCCAGCTGGTCGTAGCGGCCGCAGTAGGGCAGGGCGTCCCAGCCGCGGCAGTCCGCCACATAGCCGATGACCTGATAGCCCAGATTTCTGTCGTCCGTCACCTTCCGCAGATAGGTCTCGGCGCTCTCGCCGTGTCCCACCAGCAGCACACGCTTCAAATTGTAGCCCATGGCGCGGTAATGCCGCAGCAGCAATCGCATACAGGCCCGCTTGCCGATGAGCAGCACCGTGCTCACCGCATAGAAGAACGCCACCGTCCAGCGGGACGTCTCTCCCAGACGCAGCACGTACATGGCTGCCATGACCACCAGCGATACCAGCAGGTCCAGCACCGCCACGCGCCCCGCCTCCACATGGAAGCGCACGGCGCGGAAGGACTCGTACATCCCCGCCACCGCAAAGGTCACCAGCGTCAGCGCCGCCGCCACCACGCCCAGCCAGACGTAGTAGTTGAAGGGCATTCCCCGCACGCCGGTAAACAGCACGAAGCGCAGCCAGTAGGAGACCAGCATGGCGCACAGCACCGCCACCGCGTCGGTCAGCACGTTGAATTGATTGAGTAGTTGTTGGTTTTCCCGTATCATCTCTTTTGTGTTCCTGTTCTCTGCTTGTTATTTGCCGCCGTCCAGCACGGACAGGTAGCGCTCCATCACCTGCGGCAGCACCGTCTCCAGCCCGTAGCGCTGCACCTTCCGCCGGCCGGCCTCGCCCAGCCGGGCCCGCAGGGACGGCTGGTCCGCCAGCTTCTGTATGGCCGCGGCGAAGGCGTTCTCGTCGCGGCATGGGACCAGCAGGCCGTTCTCCGGCCCTACCAGATCGGTGTGTCCCTTGATGGCGGTGACTACCGCCGGCAGGCCGCAGGCCATGGCCTCCATGATGTGGAACGGCAGGCCCTCCTTCCAGCTGGACGACACGGAAATGTCCGCCGCCGCCAGCCAGTCGGGAATATTGTGCACAAATTCCGGAAGGATCACACGGTCTGCCACGCCCAGCGCCGCCGCCTGCTGCCGGCACCGGTCCAGCAGCTCGCCGCGCCCGGGCAGCAGCAGCTTCACCCGCTCCGGCAGCAGCGGCATGGCCCGCAGCAGCGTGGTCTGGTCCTTTCGCGGGCCGAACTCCGCCGGATAGATCAGCGCCACATCCTGCTCCGCCAGCCCCAGCTTTTCCCGCATGGCCTGCCGCTTCTCCTTTGTCGCCTGAAAGCGGCTGAGGTCCACGCCCATGCCGGGGATCTCCTCTACCCGCGCTGCGGCGTGGTGCGCCGCGGCCCATTGGGTGTCCCACGCATTCATGGTCAGCAGCAGATCCGTCTGGGGCGCGGTCAACCGCTCTGCCTCTGTCAGCAGCAGCCTTTTCAGGCCCTGTGTGCCGTCATCGAACAGATACCCGTGTACCACGTCCACCACGCGGGGCCGCGTCCGCATCCCCCGCATGGCCCAGCGGGTGAAGAACGCCGCCAGCGTCGTGTGCGTCACCACCAGATCGTAGTGCTCCCGCTCCATCCTGCGCCGCAGAAGGGACGCCGCCCGAAAATTGGACGGTGCGCTGATCTTTTTTTCCAGCGGCAGCGCCACCACCGCATCGGCAAACGGGATGTCCCGCATGGCGCCGCCGCAGGCCACGTCCACCTGCCAGCCCAGCTCACGGAACCGCCGCAGATAGGGCAGATGAAAGCTGATGATGTGCGAAAATGTGGAAGCCGTAAACAGAACAGACGGCATCGTTACTCCTCCTTATTTCTGTCAGCCCAGCAGCTGCCGGAGATAGGCGGTCACATCCTCGCTGAGGGTGACGGCCCCCAGATTCTGGGCGTTCCACCGGTCCAGCCGCTCCTTCAGCTGCGCCGCGCCCTGCCGGAACGCCGCGCCGCCGTCGCTGTGCTGCATGACGATACGGAAGCTGGCGTCCCATGTGTCGGGGTCGGAGGGCGTGTAGTCCACATACTTCTCCAGCATGGCAAAGCCCTTGTCCACGTCCCCCAGGTTGAAGTACGCCGCCGCCAGATACTTGGGTACGGAGTTGGAGTTCAGCTGCTCCAGATCCGCCAGATACCGCGCCAGCGTCTCCTGCATGGCGTCGGGCAGTGCCTCCTCCGCCGAGGCGTTGTAGACATAGGACAGCTTGTGGTCCGCCCACTCGTAGGGGTCCAGCTCCGCCGCCTGCGCCGCCGCGTCATAGCTGCCGCGCTGGGCCAGCTGCGCCGCCCACAGATTCATGGCCAGCAGCACCGCGAAGACCATCAGGCCAAGCCCCTCTGCACGGACCATCCAGCGCCGCGCCCTGTCTCCCGCGAAGCGCAGCGGCGTCAGCTGTCCGCAGGTGAGGTTGACGACCGCCAACGCGCCGAAGCCGAAGGGCAGGAAGTAGCCGCTGGAGAAAATGACCTCCACTGCGGCATGGATCATCAAAAACAGCAGCAGCGCTCCCAGCGCCGGCGCCATGGACTGCGCCTCGTCCTTCTCTCTGCGCCACAGGCGGATCACCGCCGCGGCGCTGGACGCCAGCAGTCCCAGCCACAGCGCAAGGCCGATCACGCCGGTATCTACCAGGGCCTGCACATAGTGGTTGTGGACATATTTTGTCTCATAGTGATAGCTCTGCACGTTGTAGATGCCGTTTTCAAACGCGCCCATGCCCAGTCCCACCACGGGGCTGCGCCGGACCAGCTTCATGGCGTCGGCCACATAGACCAGCCGCTGCACCACGTTGCCCTCGGAGCGCAGGGTCTGGATACGCCCCGCGATGGCCTCCGGCAGCAGCTTATAGTCCAGCTTCAGCTGTCCCTCCGCCGCGCCCTCGCAGCGGATGGCGTCGATGTGTACCGTCTCCGCCGCGCTGATGAGGAACGTTACGGAGCGGTTGTCCTCCGGCGCCGTAAAGACCGCGCCGTCCGCCGCGCCGGTATAGGCCGTCTGCTTGCGGTTCATGACGGCGTCCTCCTGCGTCTGGGTCTGCACCGTCACCGTCACAGGCCCGTCCGCGTCCACATGAAGCGTATAGCTGCCCGCGCCCAGATAGGCGCCGCGGGTGATGCTGTCACCGGCTTGCAGGGTGATAGGGCCGGTCCAGTTCACCGCCGCGATCACCAGCACCGCCGCCGCGCCCAGCGCGCACAGCAGCACGGTGTTCACCGTCTTCATCCGCTGGGCCATCCGCTGGGCCAGCGGGCGGCCCACAAAAAGATCCAGCGCACACAGGGCCGCAGCCGCCGCGATAGCCGCCAGCAGCGGCAGCACCTGCACCCGCTGTCCCGCCGCCGCGTAGGCGGGCAGCGCGCACAGCGCCGCCGCGCCGGCCAGCACCAGCGTCTCCAGCATCAGCACGAAGGAGACGGCCCGCCGCCGGCCCCGTTCCAGCACCAGATACAGCAAAAACGCCGCCGCGATGGCCGCCGTGGCGCCGCGGCTCACCGCCAGCAGAAAGGCGGTGCTGTTCAGCAGAAGGCAGCTCAGATGCAGGCACCGCTCCTTCCGGTCCTCCGCATTGGCCGCCAGCCCCAGCGCCAGCAGGATCGCCACGCCGGCGCAGCCCGCGAATACGTTGGGATTTTCGAAAACCGTCTTGAGCCGCTGCTCCTGCAATACATCGGCGAGCATCACCGGCGCGCCCAGCGGCGCCGTCAGCGCGTTCAGCAGCTTGTACAGCAGCTGGGTGGAGACCATGTCGATGCTGACCAGCGACGCCAGCGCGCCGCTGACCTCCAGCACCGTGGCGGCGCAGCGGCCGGTGCGCCCCGGCCGCTCCGGCTCCGCCGCCGTCAGCAGCAGCGCCATACAGGCGGCGGACGCCACCTTCAGGAACTCATACAGGGCAAACTTGCCCGACGGCGCGTACAGCGTGGAGATGCCGTCCATCAGGACGTACAGCCCCAGCATCAGCGCAGGCCACGTCATGCGTTGGCCCAGCCTCTCGCCCGCCGCGATGATGGCCGCCACGGCGGCCAGAAGCAGCAGCATGGTGACGCCCTTGTTGCACCCGTGCAGCATCAGGCAGGTGATGAAGAAATATAAAACAGCCAGTACCGGCACCAGCCAGGGATGCCGCAGCTCCCGCCGCGGCTTCATGGCGGAGGCGGCGTCCTTACGGCCCGTTTTCTTTGCCATAGCGATCTCCTTATCCTCTCAAGAGTGTCTTTTCAGTATACTCTTTTTCGCCGTTCTCTGTCAACGTGCCGCGGAAATATTCACAGCTCCGTCACATATAGTGCAGACAGGGAGGTGACGCCCCGTGCGCCGTATCCGCTATCTGCCGGCCTTTTTGTCCGCCGCCGCCTGCGCGGCGCTGCTGTACGGCCTGTCCGTCCGGTTCCCCAATCCGCTGACGCAGGCTCTGTCTCCCGTCAACGCCAGCCCGTGGGAGCTGGGGAAGCTGGCCTTCTGGCCCTGTCTGCCCGCCGTGCTGGCGCTGCGCCGTCTGGACGGCGGCAGCTCCCTTTCCGGCCTGTGCGCCGCCGTGCTGACGGCCACGGCGCTGGCCGTGGGGCTGGGGGCGGCGGGCCTGCCGCCCGTTCCCCTGTGCCTGCTGGCCGTGAGCCACGGTCTGGCCGCCTACGCCCTGCTGCTGCACCGGCTCCGGCGCGGCGCGCTGTACTGGTACGCCGCGTTGATCCTGCTGGGCGTCGCCTACATCCTGTTTACCATCCTGCCGCCGCCTTTGCCGCTGTTCACCGACCCCGCCGACGTGTCCGCCATCGCCCCCATCCCCTTCTGACGCCGGACGCCGAGGGAAAAGGACAAGATTTTACAGACTTGGGGTAGATGGAGCCGCCTACAGATGTTATAATACGCGTATGAGTCCGTTTTTTCCGCAGCGTCCGCCCGTTTGGGAGCGCGCAGACGGAGGGAACCGGAAAACGCGTAGGGCAAAAGAAAGGAAACCGGCCATGGGCGACAACTATTTTCTGCTGACGAACCTCCTCTCGGAGGACGAAAAGAAGGTCATCACCGGCATCGCCTCCCACATTGAGCGGGGCGAAAGGCGTGTGGGCATCCAGCAGATCGCCAACGAAAACTTCCTGTCCACCAGCAGCATCGTGAAAATGTGCAAGCGGCTGGGCTTCGACGGGTACAGCGAGCTTTACTATCACCTCAGCCGCCAGTTCGATTCCCACGGAGAAGGGCACAGCGCGGAGAGCCTGAAGACCCTCGTCGACAATTACTCCGACCAGCTGCTGTCCGATTTCTGCGGCCTGCTGGACCGCTCCCGCCAGGCCAAGCTGTTCACCACCGGCGAGGGCTTTTCCAACATCGTCGGCGCCTATATCGCCCAGCGGCTGTCCATCTGCGGCTTCATGGTCTTCAACAACGTCCACTTCTATGATTATATGCTGTTTCGGGACGCGCACCGCCTGCCGAAGGAGGCGGAGGCGGCGCCGGTGATGTTCGCCGTCAGCCAGAGCGGGGAGACGGAGCCGGTGCTCAACGACGTGCGCCATGCCCGCCAGAACGGCCATCGGATCGTTGCCTTCACCAAGCGGGGCGATTCCACGCTGGCCCAGCTGTCGGATATCGTGTTCGTGGTGGACGGCTCCCGTCAGACGCTGGCGGGCAGTCTGCCCAACACCTTCTTCGGCCATGTGATCCTGGCCTTTGAGGAGCTGGTGGCCGCTTACTTCGACGGGAGCCACCGCTGATCAGATGCGACTTTTTTTACCAAAACAGAAAAATTTTCTCCGGAAAGGTGTGCTATACTGAGGGTCGGTATGGCGCGCCTTTTGCGCGCCGCACCGCAAATACGTCCGGCCCGCAGGGCCGGAACGCAGGAACGACAAGAATCATGGAGGAACAAAGATGAAAAAGATCATTTCCCTTCTGCTGGCGCTGGTCATGGCGCTGGGCCTGCTGGCAGGCTGCGGCGACAAGGCCAACACCGGCGACAACGGCACCGATGGCGATACCGACGGCGCCAAGAAGATCGAGACGCTGAAGGTCGCTTTCGTGCCTTCCCGCGAGCCGGATGAGATCATCACGGTCACCGAGCCCCTGAAGCAGATGCTGAAGGACGAGCTGGCCAAGCTGGGCTATGAGGTGGGCGATGTGGAGATCACCGTCGGCACCACCTACGAGGCCGTGGGCGAGGGCCTGGAGGCCGGCACCATCGACGTGGGCCTGATCCCCGGCGGCACCTATGTGCTGTACGATGACGGCGCCGAGGTCATTCTGACCGCCACCCGCGACGGCCTGAGCAAGGACTCCGACAATGCCAAGGACTGGAATGACGGCCAGCCCACCGAGGCCTCCGACAAGCAGGCCGTTTCCTACCGCGCCCTGTTCATCGCCGGCCCCTCCGACAAGGGTCAGGAGCTGGTGAGCAAGGTCAACGCCGGTGAGGAGCTGACCTGGGAGGATCTGGACGGCGCTAACTGGAGCGTCATGGGCACCTCCTCCCCCGCCGGTTACATCTACCCCGCCCTGTGGCTGCAGGATCACTACGGCAAGGGCATCTCTGATCTGAAGAGCGCCGTGCAGTCCGATTCCTACGCCAGCGCCTTTGCCCGTCTGGCCTCCGGTCAGGTGGACGTGCTGGTGACCTATGCCGACGCCCGCCGCGACTATGCCGAGCGCTGGAACACCGAGTTCGGCCGCGAGGGTTCCATCTGGGAGGAGACCGGCGTCATCGGCGTCACCGCCCCCATCTACAACGACACCATCTCCGTCAGCAAGAACTCCGAGATCATGGACGCTGACCTGATCGCCGCGCTGCAGCAGGCCTTCATCAATATCGGCAACACCGACGCCGGTAAGGAAGTGATCGCCATTTACAGCCACAAGGGCTATCAGGTGGCGCAGGCCTCCGATTACGACAACGAGCGCGCCGCGCAGAAGCTCATTCAGGAGCTGTCTGCCGCCAACTAAGCACTTTCCCAAGCGCGGGGAGGACTGCACAGCCAAGACCTTCCGCTGTGCAGCCCTCCCCGTGTGCTATTCTCAGGAAAAGAGGAGTCCCTATGATCGTTTTTGACCATGTATCCAAGGTTTACCCCAACGGCACGGTGGGTCTGGATGATGTGAACCTTACCATTCAGGACGGGGAATTCGTGGCCATTATCGGCCGCTCCGGCGCAGGCAAGTCCACGCTGCTGCGGTCCGTGAACCGGATGCACCAGATCACCTCCGGTACGCTGACGGTGAACGGCACCGATGTCAGCACCCTGTCGGGGAAAAGCCTCCGCCGGTTCCGCCGGGGCATCGGCATGGTGTTCCAATCCTTCAATCTGGTGACGCGGACCACCGTCATCAAAAACGTGCTGTCCGCCTGCGTGCCGGATATGCCCTTCTGGCGGGTGCTGCTGGGCGCCTTCCGGAGGGCGGACAAGCTCAAGGCGCTGGAATCGCTGGACAAGGTGGGGATCCTGGACAAGGCCTACATCCGCGCCGACCAGCTCTCCGGCGGCCAGCAGCAGCGTGTGGCGCTGGCCCGCACCCTGACCCAGAGCCCCCAGATCATTCTGGCGGACGAGCCGGTGGCCGCTCTGGACCCTGTTACCGCCAAGCAGGTGATGCAGGACTTCGTCCGGATCAATCAGGAGCTGGGCATCTCCATTCTGCTGAACATCCACCATGTGGAGCTGGCGCTGGAATACGCGGACCGCATCATCGGCATCCGCGCCGGCCGGATCGTCTATGACGGCCCCTCCGACAAGGTGAACCAATCGGTGCTGAACGCCATCTACGGCGACGACGGCGAAACGGAGGCAGACGCATGAGCCTGTACGACCGCCTGTTCAAGCCCCGCCGCTATACGCTGTCCAACGGCGCGGTGGTGGAGGAAAAGCGCAGCCGCGCCCCGCTGATCATCCTGATCGTGCTGGCGCTGGGCGCGGTCTCCGTGGATATTACCGGCTTTCATTTCGCGGTGCTGGTGAAGAAGGGCAGCAAGTTCTTCGACATCCTCACAGCCATGTTCCCGCCAAACACCGGATACCTCTCCAAGATCTGGCAGCCCCTGTGGGACACCATTAAGATGTCCTTCCTCGGCTCGTTTATCGGCGCGGTGCTGGCCGTTCCCTTTGCCGTTGCCGCCGCCAGCAACATCGTCACCAACCGCGCGGTGGTCTTTCTCGTCCGCCTGTTCCTCAGCCTGGTGCGGACGCTGCCCACGCTGGTGTGCGCCCTGATCGCCACCTATATCTTCGGCCTGGGCACCATGGCGGGCACCTGCGCCATTGCGGTATTCACCTTTGCCTATGTGGGCAAGCAGCTCTTTGAGATCATCGAAACGGTGGACATGGGCCCCTACGAGGCCATGGAGGCGCTGGGCGCCACCCGCCTGCGCGCCTTCACCACCGCGGTCTTCCCGCAGGTGCTGCCCACCTATCTGTCCGTCTCCCTGTTCTGTCTGGAGGGCAACGTGCGCTACGCCTCCATTCTGGGCTATGTGGGCGCGGGCGGACTGGGCCTGATCATGAATGAAAAAATCGGCTGGCGGGAATACGACAGCCTTGGCATGATCCTGATCGTCCTGTTCGTGGCCGTTATGGTCATCGAGGGCATCAGCCACGGCCTGCGTAAGCGTCTGACGTAAGGAGGCAGTATGGAACAGAGAATTCAAAAGGCCTACGCCTCCGCACCGAAGACATGGAGGCGGCAGCTGCTGGCCGCCCTTCTCATCGCCTGCCTGCTGGCGTGGTCCGGTACGGCGGTGCGGGTCAGCAATCCCACCGGCAACGGTCTGGAGGTGGCGGGGAACATCCTCTCCGGTATTTTCCACCCCTCTGCCAAGCTGCTGTTCACGCTGGGGACCAACGGCGTGCCCTACCTGCTGCTGGAGACGTTCTGCATCGCGTTTCTGGGCACCATCGTGGGCGCGGTGATCTCGCTGCCCCTGTCCTTCCTCTCCGCCAGCAATCTGGTGCCGCGCCCCATCGCTCTCATCGGCCGCGTGCTCATTGCCGCCATCCGCACCATACCGGCCTTTGTCTACGGCCTGATGTTCATCCGCGTCACCGGCCCGGGCCCCTTCGCGGGCCTGCTGACCATGTCCCTGTGCTCCATCGGCATGGTGTCCAAAATGTTCATCGAGAGCATCGAGGATCTGGACAAGCGCATTCTGGAGTCGCTGGACGCCGCGGGCTGCACCACGTTCCAGAAGATCCGCTACGGCATTCTGCCGCAGCTGACGGCGGACTTCACCTCCACCATCATCTACCGCTTCGACATGAACCTGCGTGACGCCACGGTGCTGGGTCTGGTGGGCGCCGGCGGTATCGGCGCGCCGCTGATCTTCGCCATGAGCTCCTACCGCTGGAACGAGGTGGGCGCCATCCTGCTGGGCCTGATCGTACTGGTGCTGATCATCGAGTGGATCTCCTCCCGGATCCGCGTGAAGCTGGCGCGGGGGTAGGCTATGAACGAGAAAAAACTGACGATCTATTTCACCTCCGACCTGCACGGCTACATTTACCCCACCGATTACCGCAGCCGTCAGGAGCGGGACATCGGCCTTTTCAAGTGCGCCAGCCGCTTCCGGAAGGACGGCAATACGCTGGTCATCGACGGCGGCGACATCCTGCAGGGCTCCCCGTTGGGCGCCTACTGCCATGACACGCTGGGCGACGCCGGCCGGTTCGCGGAGATGATGAACCGCTGCGGCTATGACTATGTGACGCTGGGCAATCACGACTTCAACTATGGGATGCCCTATCTTGACAGCTATCTCAACGTGCTCCGCGCCCGCTGCGTCTGCGAGAACGTGCGCTGGGACGGCGCCGGCGTGCGCTTCCCCGCCCGCATCCACACGCTGGAAAACGGGCTGCGCGTCGGCATCGTGGGCATCGTCACCGACTATGTCAATATCTGGGAAAAGCCGGAGCACCTGTCCGGCATCGCCATCAGCGATCCCATCCCTGCCGCCGCCGCGGCACTGGCCGCCCTGAAGGAGCAGGTGGATCTGACGGTGTGCGTCTATCACGGCGGCTTTGAGCGGGATCTTGCCACCGGCCGCGTGCTGTCCGCCACCCACGAAAATGTGGCCTACCGCATTTGTCAGGAGCTGGATTTCGACCTCCTGCTGACAGGGCATCAGCACATGACCGTCCACGGCCAGACGGTGAGCGGCACCTTTGTCGTCCAGCCGGCCGACAAGGGGCAGGAATTTCTCCGCGTGGAGATAGGTCTGGCCGGCGGGAAAAAGCGCTTTTGCAGCGAGACCGTCCCCGCCCACGGCGCGTGCCGCGCCGACTGGCTGGCGGCCTTTGCCGACATGGAGCGCGGCGCACAGAGCTGGCTCGATCAGGTGGTGGGCCGTCTGGAAACGCCCATCACGCTGGAAACGCCGCTGAACAGGGCGGCGCACGGCAGCGCGCTGGCCGATCTCTTCAACACGGTGCAGCTTGCCGCCAGCGGCGCGCAGCTCTCCGTCACCAGCCTCGCCAACGACGCCTCCGGCCTGCCCCAGACCGTCCGCCGCCGGGATATCCTCAACGCGTACCCCTATACCAACACCCTGACGGTGCTTCAGATCACCGGCGCGGTCCTGCGGCGCGCCATGGAGCGCAGCGCGGCGTATTTTACCCGCAGCGCCGACGGCTCTCTGCGGGTGTCGGACTGCTTCCTCCAGCCCAAGGTGGAGCACTATAACTACGATTACTACGCCGGCGTGTCCTACGCCTATGACATCGCAAGGCCGGTGGGCCGGCGGGTGGTCAAGCTCGCCGTGAACGGCGTCCCCGTTCAGGATACGGACGTGTTCACCGTGAGCCTCAGCAGCTACCGCGCCAGCGGCACCGGCGGATACGACTGCTACGTCGGCTGCCCCATCGTGCGGGAGATCGGTGCGGAGATGTCCGACCTGCTGCTGGACTACTTCCGGCGCCCCGAAGGCGGGCGCCCGCTGGTCCGCGGCGATTTTCAGGTGCTCTGACGGTGCGCGGCCCGCAAGGCGCAAGGCGGGTCTGCTTTTTCCTTTGTTACAGAAAACAACGCAGAAGGCCCTGAAAAACAGGGCCTTCTGCGTTGTTTTCTGGCACCCCCGGCGAGACTCGAACTCACTACATTCCGCTTAGGAGGCGGACCCTCTATCCTGGTGAGGTACGGGGGCGGATGCAGGCACTATTGTAACGCAGGGGGAGGGGATTTGTCAACGGCAGAGAAAGAAAAAAGTGGGGAAAAGGCTTGCATTCGCCAGTTTGAGAGCATATAATACAAAGGTTAGTGAATTTACCCGAGAGAAAGGGGTCATACCTTTGCAGAACGAGAAATTGAGAAATGTGGCGATCATCGCCCACGTTGACCACGGCAAGACCACGCTGGTGGATCAGATGCTCAAGCAGGGCGGCGTGTACCGCGAGAACCAGGAGACGGTGGAGCGCGTCATGGACTCCAACGATCTGGAGCGTGAGCGCGGCATCACCATTCTGGCCAAGAACACCGCCATCCAGTACGGCGACACCAAGATCAACATCGTGGATACCCCGGGCCACGCCGACTTCGGCGGCGAGGTGGAGCGTATCCTGAAGATGGTCAACGGCGTCATCCTGCTGGTGGACGCCGCCGAGGGCCCCATGCCCCAGACGCGGTTCGTGCTGAGCCGGGCGCTGGAGCTGGGTCATCGCGTCATCGTGGTCATCAACAAGATCGACCGGCCTGACCAGCGCATCCACGAGGTCATCGACGAGGTGCTGGAGCTGCTGCTGGATCTGGACGCCACCGCCGAGCAGCTGGACAGCCCCATGCTGTTCTGCTCCGCCCGCAACGGCACGGCCAGCTATTCCCCCGACGTGCAGGGCACCGACCTCAAGCCGCTGTTCGACACCATTCTGGACTATATCCCCGCGCCGGAGGCCGATCTGGACCAGCCGTTCCAGATGCTGGTCAGCGCCATCGACTACAACGAGTTCGTGGGGCGCATCGCCATCGGCCGCGTGGAGCGGGGCGTGCTCCGGCAGAATCAGGAGATCGCGGTGTGCAACTACCACGATCCCGACGCGCCGGCCAAGAGGGCCAAGGCCGTCAGCATGTATGAGTTCGACGGACTGGGCAAGAAGCCCATCACCGAGGCCACGGCGGGCAACATTATCGCCCTCAGCGGTATCGGCGACATTACCATCGGCGACACCATCTGCGCGCCTGGCTGCGTGGAGCCGCTGCCCTTCGTGAAGATCAGCGCGCCCACCATGGAGATGACGTTCTCCATCAACGATTCCCCCTATGCCGGACGGGAGGGCAAGTTCGTCACGTCCCGCCAGCTGCGGGAGCGGCTGTTCCGCGAGACACTGAAGGATGTGTCCCTGCGGGTGACGGAGATCGAGGGAGCCACCGACGCCTTCAACGTGGCGGGGCGCGGCGAGATGAGCTTGTCCATCCTCATTGAGACCATGCGCCGAGAAGGCTATGAGTTTCAGGTGTCGCCCCCGCGGGTCCTGTACCAGACCATCGACGGGAAGAAGTGCGAGCCCATCGAGCGGCTGGTGGTGGACGTGCCCAGCGAGAGCGTGGGCGCGGTCATCGAGAAGCTGGGCAGCCGCAAGGCGGATATGCTGGAGATGACCCCAGTGGGCAGCCGTATGAAGATCGAGTTCCTCATTCCCAGCCGCGGCCTGTTCGGCTATCGCAACGAGTTTTTGACCGATACCCGCGGCGAGGGCATCATGGCCAGCGTGTTTGACAGCTACGCCCCCTACAAGGGCGATCTGACCCGCCGGAGCACCGGCTCGCTGGTGGCGTTTGAGACCGGCGAGAGCGTGGGCTACGGCCTGTTCAACGCACAGGAGCGCGGCGCGCTGTTTATCGGGCCGGGCGTGCCGGTGTACGAGGGCATGATCGTGGGCGTCTCCCCCAAGCAGGAGGATATCACGGTCAACGTGTGCCGCAAGAAGCAGATGACCAATATGCGGGCCGCCGGCTCCGACGAGGCGCTGCGGCTGGTGCCGCCCCGGAAGATGAGTCTGGAGCAGTGCCTGGAGTTTCTGGCGGACGACGAGCTGCTGGAGGTCACCCCCAAGAGCCTGCGGATGCGGAAGACCATCCTGAACCACGAGAAGCGGATGAAGGCCACCCACGGCGGCAAGAAGAACTGAAAAAAGGGCGTCTGTCCGAGAGGACAGGCGCTCTTTTTGGCTTTTTTGAGGCGGGATTCCGCGCCCGCGAGCGCGGGTCACTTTTGGCCGCAGCCCCAAAAGTGACCAAAAGGGCTGCTTGAAACCGCAGGTTTCAAGACTTCCTGCGCGCCTGCGAAAATTACTTTTGCGGGGTACTTCTCTCGCGTTGTCGGCGCGGCGGTGACGATGCCGAAATGTGGAATTGCTTCTGCGGCTATCCCCGCTGCCGCTCAAGGTGCAAAATGTAGAGGTGTGCAGTTCTACATTTCAGAGCAAAAGCGGCAGCGCTCAGAGAAAGAAGTCAATTCCACATTTCGGACGGATCAGAACGCGGCGGCCAGCGGCGGAAGGAAATCCAAAAACCATGGGTTTTTGGCGGCGTTCTTTCCCCCATTTCTTTCGCTGCTGAAAGAAATGGGGCCGCCGGAGGGAGCGATCCGAGCGCCGCCGGTGGCGGATAAAGCGAGGGGAGCGAGTGGCCGCGGTCAAAATTTCAAGCGCCCGCCGTAAGGCAGCGCAGAAATTTTGGGCACCGCAACAGTGCAATAAGAAGTGGGTCGCGCCGGAGCGCGAAACAGCTCCTATACGGCTGCTGAAAGAAATGGGGCCGCCGGAGGCAATGAAAACGGGGCGATTATCAAATCGCGCAAAAGCTACCGCAAGGCGGTGGCTTTTGTAGGTGCGGCCTGCTGGGCCGCGAAGGATTTTGGAAGAATGCAGCGGCGAATTTTGCCGCATGAGCGGCAGCGGGGATAGCCGCAGGAGCAATTCTACATTTAGAGAGGTTTGCATCAAAGTAACAGCGCGAGGAATACAAAAGAGCAAAATACCATGTGCGGGGCGCTGGTGTCAGGCGCGGGGGGAGGGGACAAACAGCAGGTTCAGGTCCGCCTGCGTGGGCATCCCGTCCAGCGCGGCACTGTCGGTGTACTGCCACATATCGAAGGCGTAATAGAAGTCGGGATAGTCGTTGTAATCCGCCACCCAGAGGGCGTAATCGGCAAGGCGGCTCAGGTCGTAATGGTAATAGCCCTGCTGGCGGTTGAGATAGACGCCGGCGGCATAGCCGCCGCTTTCGATGACGCGGCAGAAGGCGGCGGCGCTCTCCGTCAGGTGGGTATAGCCATAGGAGGCGGTGCGGGAATCATCGGCGGACACCGGCTCCCAGTCGAAATACACGGGGAGCTCCAGCGAGACGCCCTGCAGCAGCGTCAGCACATGGGCGGCCTCGGCGGCGGCCTCCTGCACGGTGAGGGCCTGCGAGAAATAATAGACGCCCACATCGAGACCGGCGGCCCGGGCATTTTGCAGGTGGCGGGAAAAGGCGCTGTCGGCACGGTGGGCACCCTTGGTGTAGCCGGTGTAGCCGACGCGGAGAATGGCGAAGTCTACACCCTGTGCCGCCAGCCGCTGCCAGTCCACGTTGGTCTGGTAGTCGGAGACATCCACGCCCAGACGGACGGTGCCCTCCATGCCGGTATAGCGCAGAGAGCCGTCCTCCCCGCGGGCGAAATCCTCGGCGGTGAAGGGGTTCAGGGGCAGGCCGCTGTGGGGCGTGAGCCACACCATATTGGCGCCGTCATTGACATAGATCTGTCCGGCATGAGGGTCCGCCTCCTCCTGCACCCGGGGGTGGCGGGGCAGCAGGGACAGCACCACCGGCACGGCGACGGCCAGCGCGGCCAGCAGGATCAGCAGCGGCAGCAGGCGGCGCTTCCGGCGGCGGGTACGGCGGGGGCGGGCAGAGGCTTTTTCCATGGGTTCACCTGCTTTCTCGTTGGAAGACATGAATATCGAAGGCGATGCGGCAGTCCAGCGTTTCAAGCTGGCATAATCTTTCGACGCCGGCGCGCGGCGTTTTCCAGCAGTAGGGGGTCATGCCGAAAAGAGCCTGAATATCGGCGGGGCAGTCCAGATGGATGACATCCTCCACATGGCGGATGGCGACGTAGCGGAAGCCGTCGTAGGGCGTTTCCTTCACCTCGTTGGGGTAGGGGCGGTCGTAGAGGACCTGCTTCATCTCCCAGAGATGCAGGGCGGAGGGGACCACATAGAGGAAGTGGCCGCCGGACCGGAGGACGCGGCGGAACTCCTCGATGGCCAGCGGAGAAAAGCAGTTGAGCAGCAGGTCGATGCTGTCGTCCGCCAGCGGCAGAGCGTAGGACGAGGCCACGGCAAATTCCACGCGCTTTTCCCGCCTGGCGGCCAGACGGAGGATGAATTTGGAGATATCCGTGCCCGCCATGCGGGGCGCCTTGCCGGCAGCGGTCAGGGCCGCGTACAGGCCGGCAGTGTAGTAGCCCTCGCCGCAGCCGCAGTCCAGCACGGCGGGGGTGCTGCCGGCGAGGGAGACGGCAAGCTCACATAGGGCATCGCGCAGCGGGGCGTAATAGCCCTTGGAGAGGAAGGCACTGCGGGCGGCGGCCATGGCCTTGTCGTCGCCGGGGGCCTTGGAGTGCCTGCGGTTGACGGGGAGGAGGTAGGTGTGGCCCTCCCGCGCGATGTCGAAGCTGTGGCCCGACGGGCAGCGGTAGGCGCTGTCATCGCGGGTCAGGGGGCTGCCGCAGAGGGGACAGGCAAAGAGGCTGGTCATAGGCCGCGGCCCTCCGGCAGCGTGACATCGTGGATCCAGCGGCCGCGGCGGATGCGCTGCCAGCACAGGGGGCATTTCAGCAGGGATTCCGCCTGAATGGCGGAGGCCACCCACCAGCAGGAGCCGTCCAGCACCAGCGCCAGCAGCGCCGTCATGGGCAGGGCCAGCAGCCACTGGGGCAGGATGTCCAGCACGGCGGAGCAGAACACATCGCCGCCGGCGCGGAGCACGCCGGTAACGGCGGTGATGGAATAGGCGTGGAGCGGGATGGCGGCGAAGCCGGTGACGGCCAGCGCCGTGGCGATCAGGGCGGTCTGGCCGTAGAGCTTGAACAGCGGGAAGATAAGAGGCCGGAACAGCAGGGGGATCAGCGCCAGCGCCACCACGGCCAGCCCCACGCCCACCAATACGGTGACCCAGAGCAGGGTGTGGCTCAGGTCCAGCACCTCCTGATGGCTCCTGCCCTCGCCGATGGCCTTACCCACGATGACGGCGGTGGCGGCGCCGAGGCCGAAGCACACCACCAGAAACAGGCGGTTCAGGTTGCCCATGACGGCGTTGGCCGCCAGATACTCCACGGAGTTGGCGGTGTAGCCAAGGATCACGGTGAGCATACTGTTGCCGAGGCCCCAGAGGAGCTCGTTGCACAGCACGGGGGAGGAGTATTTGACAAAGCGGCGGCACATCTCCCAGCCCGGGCGGAGGAAGGCCCGCAGCCGCAGGGGAATGGTCCTGCTGCGTAGCGCGCAGACCAGACAGACGGCGAACTCCGCCACGCGGCTGAGAAGCGTGGCAATGGCGGCACCCTCCACGCCCAGCGCGGGGAAGCCGGCCTTGCCGAAGATCAGCAGGTAGTTCAGACCGGTGTTGAGGAGGGTGGACATCCCGAACAGCTTCATGCCGAAGGAGGAGTTCTCCACGCTGCGCTGGGCGCTGACATAGATGGACGAGAGCATATTGAAGACGTAGGAGAAGCCGATGAAGCGCAGATACGGCGCGCCCAGCAGCGACAGCTCGTGCTTATTGCTGAGCAGATCCATGATCTCCACGGGCCAGAGGAACAGCACCGCGGCCAGCACCGCGGCGATGCCCACGCCCAGATAGGCGGCCACGCCCATGGCGCGGCTGATGTTGTCCAGATCCTTTTTGCCCCAGTACTGGCTGATGAGGATGCCCACGCCGGACTGGACGCCGAAGACGATGGAGATCAGCAGAAACACCGGTACGTTGGCGGAGGTGACGGCGGCCATCTCCTTGTTGCCCAGCTGGCTGACCATCAGGGTGTCGATGAGGCCGAGGGAGAAGGTGATGAGGTTTTGCAGGGCGATGGGGGCGGTGAGCCGCGCCAGATAGCGGTAGAAGCCTCTTTCGCGGCGGAGTGCTTTCAGCATGATGAAGTACCTCTTACAGCATGGGGAAGCGGGCGGCCTGATGGGCTTTCAGCGCCTCGTACAGGGCGTCCACGTCCGTGATGGTGTTTTCCGGAGAGAAGGAGATGCGGATGACGCCGGCGGCGGTGCGCTTGTCCAGCCCGAGAGCGGACACCACATGGCTGGCCTTGCCCTGATGGCAGGCGGAGCCGGCGGAGATGCAGATGCCCTGTGCCCCCAGATCGGTGACGATATTGGCGCTGGGGTAGCCCGCCAGCGACAGGGCCAGAATGTGGGGAGCCGTACCGGCGGCCACGGGGACCATGCCGGGGATGGTCAGGAGCCTGGTGCGGCAGGAATCCCGCAGCGCCGCCATGTGGGCCAGCTTGGCGTCGTAGTCCGTCAGACGCAGCTCCACCGCCTTGGCAAAGCCTGCGATCTGGGCGGTGGCCTCGGTGCCGGAGCGCAGGCCCCGCTCCTGCCCGCCGCCGGGCAGCAGGGGGCGGACACTGCGGAAGCGGTCGGAGATGTAGAGGGCGCCGATGCCCTTGGGTCCGCCCAGCTTGTGGGCGGACAGGCTCATCAGGTCCACGCCCCATGCCTCCGGCGCGCAGGGGACCTTCAGGAAGCCCTGCACCGCGTCGCAGTGCAGGAGGGCGCGGGACTTCCGCTCCCGCAGGAGGCGGGCCGTCTCGGCCACGGGGAAGACGCAGCCTGTTTCATTGTTCACCAGCATCATGGATACCAGCACCGTGTCGTCCCGCAGGGCGGCGGCGACCTGCTCCACAGTGATCTGGCCGGAGCGGTCGGGCTTGAGGCAGGTGACCTCGTAGCCCTGCTGCTGCAGCCAGCGGCAGGGCTCCAGCACGGCGCTGTGCTCCACGGCGGTGGTGATGATGTGCCTGCCGGTATGGCGGCCCTGCCAGACGGCGGACTGGATGGCCCAGTTGTCCGACTCGGTGCCGCAGGAGGTGAAATACAGGCGCTCCGGCGGGCAGCCCAGCGCAGCGGCGATCACGGCGCGCCAGTCTTCCACGGCCCTTTTCATCTCCTGCCCGATGGGGTACTGGGAGGAGGGATTGCCGAAGTGACGGGTCAGCACGTCATACATGGCGTCGGCCACGGCGGCGGGTACCGGCGTGGTGGCGGCGTTGTCCAGATAGATCATGGGAAAAACCTCTCAATTTCATAGGCCGGAGGACTTGCCACCGGCGGCAGTATCCAGTATAATAGAGCATTACTGAAGTTCTATTATACCGATATTCGACGGAAAGTGCAAGGAGAATCCCCATGCTGGCAGCGATTTACACATTGGGCTGTAAGGTCAATCAATACGAAACGCAGGCGATGGAGCAGGAGCTGGTGCGCCGCGGCCACACGCTGGTGCCCTTTGAGGAGCGGGCGGACGTCTATATCGTCAACACCTGCTCCGTCACCGCCGTCAGCGACAAAAAATCGCGGCAGATGATACGGCGGTGCCGGAAGCGGAATCCCGACGCGGTGGTGGCGGCCTGCGGCTGCTATGTGCAGACCCACGCGGCGGAGGCGGCGGGGCTGGACGTGGATCTGATCGCCGGCACCGGCGACCGCATGGCGTTTCTGGACCTGCTGGAGCAGGCGGTTCGGGAAAAGCAGCCGGTGACGCTGCTGGACGATGCCATGAAGCGGAGGCGCTTCGAGGTGCTGCCCGCCGGAGGCATGGCAGAGCGGACTCGTGCCATGCTGAAGGTGGAGGACGGGTGCGTGAACTTCTGCACCTACTGTATCATCCCCTACGCACGGGGGCCGGTGCGGTCCCTGCCCAAGGAGGAGGCGGTGGCCCAGACGGCGGCGCTGCGGCAGGAGGGATATCGGGAGCTGGTGTTCACCGGTATCGAGATCTCCAGCTGGGGCCAGGATCTGAAAAACGGCGAGACGTTCATCGACCTGCTGGAGGCGGTGTCTCAGGCGGCGGGCGAGATGCGGCTGCGGCTAGGCAGTCTGGAGCCGCGGACCATCACGGAGGATTTTTGCAGGCGGGCGGCGGCGCTGCCCAAGCTGTGCCCCCACTTCCACCTGTCGCTGCAGTCCGGCTGCGACGAGACGCTGCGGCGGATGAACCGGAGATACGACACGGCGCGGTTCCGCCAGTCGGTGCAGCTGCTGAACCGGTATTTTGACAGGCCCGCCATCACCACGGACCTGATCTGCGGGTTTCCGCAGGAGACGGAGGAGGAGTTTGCCCAGACGCTGGCGTTCATTGAGGAATGCGGCTTTGCGGCCATGCACATCTTCCCCTACTCCATCCGGCCCGGGACAAGGGCGGCGGCCATGGAGCAGGTGCCCGCCGCCGTGAAGGAGCAGCGGACGGCCCGAGCGGCGCAGGCGGCGGAGCGGATGCACCGCGCCTATCTGGACGGCTGCGTGGGGCAGGTGTATCCGGTGCTGTTCGAGCAGTCCAAGGGAGAACGCTATGCCGGTCACGCCCCCAACTATATGGAGGTGGACGTGGAAGCGAGCGGTTTACATAATGTGATAAAGAATGTGCGGATCACCGGCGTGGACGGCGGCGTGCTGAGAGGGGAGATGGCGGAATGAACCACTTTTTTGCGTATATCGACCGGATGCGCTACATTGACCGGTGGGCGCTGATGCGTAACAGCGTGCGGGAGAACATTCAGGAGCACAGCCATCAGGTGGCGGTGCTGGCCCACGCGCTGGCGGTGATCCGCAACGAGTATTTCAGCGGACAGGTGGATGCCGGCGCCGTGGCGGCGGCCGCGCTGTACCACGATGCGGGGGAGATCCTGACCGGCGATATGCCTACGCCCATCAAGTACTTCAATCCGGAAATACGGGAGGCATACCGGAAGGTGGAGGAGGTAGCGGACCAGCGGCTGCTGGCCATGCTGCCGGAGGAGCTGCGGCCCGTGTATGAGGAGCTGCTGCGGCCCGCCGATCCGGAGGTAGAGGAGCTGGTGAAGGCGGCGGACAAGCTCAGCGCCCACATCAAGTGTCTGGAGGAGCTGAAGGCCGGCAACGAGGAGTTCCGGCAGGCGGCGCGGCAGACGGCGGAGGCCATGGACGGCTACGACCTGCCGGAGCTGCGGTATTTCAGAGAGCATTTTCTGGGCTCGTTCCAGCTGACGCTGGACGAGATGGAATGATATGCCGAAAAAAGGAGTGTATGAAGGATGAAAGCGATCGTAACAGTGGTGGGCAAGGACCAGGTGGGCATCATCGCCGGTGTGTGCAACACGCTGGCGGCCCACGAGATCAATGTGCTGGACATCAGCCAGACCATCATGGAGGGGTACTTCACCATGATGATGGTGGTGGATCTGACGCTGTGTGCGGAGCCGTTTGACCGGCTGCGGGACGTGCTGAAGACCTACGGCGAGGAGCGGGGACTGTCCATCCGCATCCAGCGGGAGGACATCTTCGACGCCATGCACAAGCTGTGAGCGGAGGCGCGCCATGCTGAATTTGCAGAATATTTTTGAGACCATCGACATGATCGACAGGCAGCATCTGGACATCCGGACCATCACCATGGGCATTTCCCTGCTGGACTGCGCCAGTGAGGATCCCCGACGGTGCTGCGAGAAGATCTACGACAAGATCTGCCGCCGGGCGGAGAAGCTGGTGCAGACCGGCGAGGACATCGAGAGCGAATTTGGGATCCCCATCGTCAACAAGCGCATCTCCGTGACGCCCATGGCGCTGGTGGCGGGGAGCTGCGACACCGAGGACTATGTACCCTTTGCCCTGACGCTGGACCGCGCGGCCCATACCTGCGGCGTCAACTTCATCGGCGGCTATTCCGCGCTGGTGCAGAAGGGCTTCACCAAGGGGGACGAGCTGCTGCTGCGGTCCATTCCCCAGGCACTGGCCCAGACGGAGCTGGTGTGCTCCAGCGTCAACGTGGGCAGCACCAAGGCGGGCATCAACATGGACGCGGTGGCCCGCATGGGCCGCATCATCAAGGAGACGGCCCATCTGACCCGCGCGCAGGACGGCCTTGGCTGCGCCAAGCTGGTGGTGTTCTGCAACGCCGTGGAGGACAACCCCTTTATGGCGGGGGCGTTCCACGGCGTGGGCGAGGCGGACAGCGTCATCAATGTGGGCGTGTCCGGCCCGGGCGTGGTGTACCACGCCTTGCAGTCCTGCAAGGGCCAGCCCTTCGACGTGGTGGCGGAGACCATCAAGAAGACGGCGTTCCAGATCACCCGCATGGGGCAGATGGTGGCGGCGGAGGCGTCGAAGCGGCTGGATACGCCGTTCGGCATCGTGGACCTGTCGCTGGCGCCGACGCCGGCGGTGGGAGACAGCGTGGCCCGCATTCTGGAGGAGATGGGCCTTGCGGTGTGCGGTACCCACGGGACCACGGCGGCGCTGGCGCTGCTGAACGACGCGGTGAAGAAGGGCGGCGTTATGGCCTCCGGCCACGTGGGCGGACTGTCCGGCGCGTTCATCCCCGTGTCGGAGGACGAGGGCATGATCGCCGCGGCGCTGGACGGGACGCTGACCATCGATAAGCTGGAGGCCATGACCTGCGTATGCTCCGTGGGGCTGGACATGATCGCGGTGCCCGGGAGCACCAGCGCCGAGACCATCGCGGCCATCATCGCCGACGAGGCGGCGGTGGGTATGGTAAACAGCAAGACCACCGCCGTGCGCGTGATCCCTGTGGAGGGAGCCGATGTAGGCGATATGATGGAAATGGGCGGCCTGCTGGGGTCCGCGCCGGTAATGCCGGTGCATGAGGCGTCCAGCGCCGACTTTATCGCCCGAGGCGGCCGCATCCCCGCACCGCTCCAGAGCCTGAAGAACTGAGATGATACGGCAGGCGAGAGAGCAGGAGCTGCCGCGCATCATGGCCATTTACGATACGGCGCGGCAGTATATGCGGCAGCACGGCAACACAGCCCAGTGGGTAAACGGCTACCCGTCGGAGGCGCTGCTGCGGCAGGACATGGCGGCGGGGCAGCTGTACGTCATGGAGGACGAGGGCGGCGTGTACGCCGTGTTTGCCTTCGTGCTGGGGGAGGATCCCACCTACGCCCGCATCGAGGGGGCGTGGCGGGACGACAGCCCCTACGGCACGCTGCACCGGATGGGCAGCGACGGCACCCACCGCGGCGTGTTTGCGGAGGGAGCGGCGTGGGCGGCCCAGCGGCGCCGCCATCTGCGGGCGGACACCCACGAGGCCAACCGTACCATGCAGCGGTGCATGGAGCGGGAGGGCTTCGTCCGGTGCGGGACCATCTATGTGGCGGACGGCACGCCCCGTGTGGCGTACGAACGGAGTTGAAAAGGAGAAGGGATATGGATCCGATTTTTGAGATCGAGCTGGGGGACTGCCCCATCTGCCGGGGCGCAGGAGTCATGCAGGATGAGCAGGGCTGGAGCGTCTCCGTGGGGTGCATGGACTGCGGGGCGGAGACGGCCCACGCGGAGTACCGCACGGCGGAGGAGCGGCTGGAGGCGGCGCGGCGCGTGGCGCTGCTGTGGAACATGGGCAAGGTGGTCCACACGGGCGCCAGCGACTGAGCAGAAGAATAAGGAAGCCCCGCGCCTGAATGGCGCGGGGCTTCTGCGATCATGGGCGGGGAAGTCAGTCATCCAGCTTGCCGCGAGCGTGGAGCACATCGTCGGCGGTGATGGTCATCAGGTCCTCGCGGGTGATGTTCTCCGCCTTGACGAGGCGGTTGTTCTGCGCCACCAGAATGTGCTCAAACAGGTTGCGGACGCCGCGGGCGTTGCCGAAGCCGTCGTCGGCGCTCTCCTCGGCGATGTAGTCGCGGACCAGCGGCTCCGCCTCAGGCGACAGGACGTAGCCCTTGCCGCAGCGCATCTTGAAAATGGCCACCAGCTCGTCCAGCGAATAGTCCTTGAACAGCAGGAAGCGGTTGAAGCGGGACTCCAGACCGGGGTTGGAGTGGATGAACTTGTCCATCAGGTCGGTGTAGCCCGCCACGATGACCACCAGATCGTCGCGGTGGTCCTCCATGGCCTTGAGCAGGGTGTCGATGGCCTCCTGACCGAAGTCATTGTCGCTGCGGCCGTTGAGGGCGTAGGCCTCGTCCACGAACAGGACGCCGCCCATGGCCTTCTCGATGACCTTCTGGGTCTTCAGGGCCGTCTGGCCCACATAGCCTGCCACAAGGCCGCTGCGGTCCACCTCCACCAGCTGGCCCTTGGACAGGATGCCGAGGCTTCGGTAGATGCGGGCCATCATGCGGGCCATCATGGTCTTGCCGGTGCCGGGGTTGCCGGTGAAGACCATGTGGAGGGACATATCGGTGGTGGGCAGGCCGTGCTGCTGGCGCAGCTTGTAGACCTGCACCATGTTGATGAGGTCGCGGACCTCCTGCTTTACCACGGCGAGGCCGATATAGGTGTCCAGCTCCGCCAGCAGATCCTCGATCTTCTCCGGCGGGGGCAGCTCCTCCTCCGCAGGGACGCCGCCGGAGGGGCTGGCCGTGGCGGCGGGGGGCGTTTTCTTCTTCTCTGCGTCCTTGGCGGGCGCGGCGGGAGACTTGGGCGCGTCGCCGGTGACGTTCTCGAAGGGCGTGCCCCAGAAGTCGGTGTTCATGCGCTTCATGTTGTTCTCCGTCATGGAGCGGATCACGTCCAGCTGCTGCAGGATGATTTTGTCTTTCTTGTCCATAGGATGACCTCCTCAATGAGATAGGCGGATATTGTGCATGGCGCGGAACAGCAGACCGGCCACAAAGCCGGTGAGCGTGCCGGTGACGAGGGAGACGGCCAGCAGGAAGGGCAGGTAGCCCAGCACCATGGAATTGCCCAGCGTGATGCAGGCGGCGGCCATCTGGCCCACATTGTGAGCGGCGGCGCCGCCGATGGAGACGCCGTAGATGGAAAGGCCCTTGCAGCGGCGGAGGGCGATCATCACCAGCATGGCGGTGAAGCCGCCCAGCAGGCTGAACAGCAGGGCCGACAGGTTGCCGGCGAACAGGCCGCCCAGCAGGCAGCGAGCCGTCAGGATGGCGAGGGCGGGAAGGGCCCCCAGCTCATACAGGGCAAAGACGGTGACGATATTGGCAAGGCCCAGTTTGACGCCGGGCAGCGGGACCACCAGCGTCACGGGAAACAGGTTTTCCAGCGTGCTCAGGCCCAGCGCCAGCGCCGTCAGCACGGCGCACAGGGCGATGGAGCGCGGGTTCCACTTCATGGCGCACCTCCTAACCCAGTACCACGTCCACCTCGGACGCGGCGCTCTCCAGCGAGATCACCACCTGCGCGGGCAGGCAGACGATGGACTGACCGGCGCGGGAGATGGAGCCGGTGCGGACGCAGTCCTGCCCCGGGCAGTCGGATTCGGAGACGGAGACGCTGCCGCCGCAGATGCGGACGGTCAGGTGGTAGGTCCCGTCGTCCAGCGGTATTGTCAGCTCCTTGTCGGGGACGGGGAGGTCGATGCGGCGGACGGTCTGGCCGTGCTGGGTGATGACGGCGGTGAGGCGGCCGGAGCCGGTCTTGGGGCCGTAGAACAGCAGGGCGGCGGCTACCGCCAGCGCGATGACGGCGGCCAGCACCAGCGCGTCCAGCGGCTTAGGCCGCAGGCTCGGTTGTGAGGAGCTGGAAGTCATAGGCGCTTCCCTCCGGTTTTGTGAGGATATCCGCCAGACCGGACGTGTACAGAAGCCGTCCGTTGGCGGTGATGAGGATCATGTCGAAGCGGTCCGCGTGGGCGCGCCAGAAGTCGGACGCGGCCTGCTCGCCCATGACGTAGAGGGCGGTGGAGTAGGCGTCGGCCATGGTGCCCTGATGGCCCTGAGCGCCGTAGGTGATGACGGTGACGCTGGTCAGATCGCTTCGGGCGGGGGCGCCGGTCTTGGGATCCAGAATGTGCTGGTACACCGTGCCGTCCTCAGCCACGAAGTAGCGCTGATAGCCGCCGGAGGTGACGGCAAAGGCATCGGTCAGCCGCAGCAGGCAGGCGTAGCCGCCGCTGTTTTCCGGATCCTGAATGGCCACGGACCACGGCTTGCCCTGAGGATTCATGCCGCAGACGTAGACGTTGCCGCCCAGACTGACGCAGCCGCCGGTGACGCCGCTGACGGCGAGGATGGCCGCCACGCGGTCGGAGGCGTAGCCCTTGGCGATGCCGCCAAGATCGATGGCGCAGCCCGCGTCCAGCGAGACGGCGGTACCATCCTGATGGATATGCTCCGTACCCACCAGCGGCAGCAGGGCGTCGATCTCCGCCTGCGTGGGGACGTGGGGGGCGTCGGAGGTGATGGCCCACAGCTCTACCAGCGGGGCCACGGTGACATCGAAGGCGCCATCCGTCTCCGCGCTGTACTGCCGCGCCAGCGCCAGCAGGCCGGCGCTGTCCTGGCTCCAGACGGCGCTGCCGTCACGGTTCAGACGACTGACATCGCTGGTGTCGATGGTGCGGGAGAGGGCGGCCTCCAGCGCGTTGATCTCCTGTGAGGCGCGGGCCAGCGCATCGGCGGCCCCATCGCCCACGGCGGAAAGCGTCATGTAGGTGTCCATGGCGAAAAGAGACAGCTCCTGCGTTTTCGCCGCGCCGCAGGAGGTGAGGGCCAGCGCCGTCAGGCAGGCCAGCAGCAGGCAGGCGAGACGCTTCACAGCTCCCGCCGCCCTTCCAGCGCCCGCATCAGCGTGGCATCGTCGGCAAATTCCAGATGGCCGCCCACGGGGATACCGTAGGCCAGACGGGTGACCTTCACGCCGAAGGGCTTCAGCAATCGGGCGATATACAGGGCCGTGGCCTCGCCCTCCGTGTCGGGATTGGTGGCCATGATGACCTCGGCGACGCCGCCCTGCGCCACACGGTCCAGCAGGGACTTGATGTGCAGGTCGTCGGGGCCCACGTGGTTCATGGGGGACAGCACGCCGTGGAGCACATGGTAACGGCCGCGATATTCGCGGCTGCGCTCGATGGCAATGACGTCCCGCGGGTCGGCCACCACGCAGATGGTGGCATCGTCCCGCTTGGGGTCGGCGCAGATGGGGCACAGGCCGCCGGCGGTGAGGTTCTGACAGGCGGGGCAGAGGGTGACGCTGCGCTTGGCGTCGGTGATGGCGTCGGCGAAGGCCTGCGCCTCCTGGGCGGGCAGGCTCAGCACATGAAACGCCAGACGCTGGGCGGACTTGTAGCCCACGCCGGGCAGGCGGGCGAACTGCTCCACCAATTTTTCCAGAGGGGCGGGAAAGTATTCCATAGTACGTTATCCTCTCAAGGCGGCGATGGCGGCGGGAATGTCGGCGGCTCTATACACGGCGGAGCCGGCCACCAGCACATTGGCGCCGGCGGCGATGCAGAGCTTGCAGGTCCGATCGTCCACGCCGCCGTCCACCTCCAGCTCGCAGGAGGGGTTCATGGCGTCGATGTAGCCGCGGATGGTCTGCACCTTGGGCATCATGTCGGCCATGAACTTCTGGCCGCCGAAGCCGGGCTCCACCGTCATCACCAGAATCAGCTCCACCTTGTCGATAAAGGGCAGCACGGCGCTGGCGGGGGTCTTGGGCTTCACCACCACGCCGGCCCTTTTGCCTTTGGCGTGGATCTTTTCAATGGCGGCGAGGAGATTCTCCTCCGTGTCGGACTCTACATGACAGGTGATCAGGTCGCCGCCGGCGTCGCAGAACTGCTCCACATAGCGGACGGGGCGCTCGATCATCAGATGGACATCCAGCGGCAGGGAGGTGGTGGGGCGGATGGACTTGACCACGGGAATGCCGATGGAGATGTTGGGCACGAACAGGCCGTCCATCACGTCCACATGGACGTAGTCGGCAGTAGAGATGGCTTCAATGTCGCGGGATAGATGGGCGAAGTCCGCGGAGAGGATGGAGGGGGCGATCTTGATCATGGGAGAACTTCCTTTCGGCCGCACCGGCGGGGCCGGAGCGGCATAGTATAGAGCGTGCAGAGAGCTGCGGCGTCCATGCAGGAGACGCAGCCGGTTTCGCCCGCTGCCGGAGCTGTCTGCCGTCCGGACCGGCGGAGGTGCGGCGCACTGCCGCGCCTTCACCGGTGGCGGCGCATAATCGGTAATACCATCGCTGACAGGCGTGTTAGCCCCTGTCAGCCGATGGTATTATACCACGGGGGACAGGCAGTTGGCAAGGCGGAGCGGGCGGAGACGGAAATTTGTCTAATTTGTGAATTTTATCTAAAAGGGGTTTACGTTTCAGGACTTTTCCTGTAAAATGACGCTTTGAGATAAAACGAGCAGGGGGACGGTCTTCCGTATGAGTTTTCTGCAAAAAATCGGCAACGCGCTGTCGCGGTTCATGTACGGACGCAACGGCGCGGATCAACTGGGACTGACCACGATCTGGGCGGCCCTGCTGCTGGACCTCATCAATCTGTTCATTAGGCAGCAGACCGTTCACCTGATCATCAGCTTCGTGTCCACTGTACTGCTGGTGATGGCGGTGTACCGCGTGTTTTCCCGCAATTTGCAGAAGCGGCGGGCGGAGAACGCCCGCTTTCTGGAGAAGGTGTGGTGGCCCATCAAGCGCGGCATTGCCGGCAGCCGGCAGCAGCGGGCGGACAAGGACCACAAATACTTCACCTGCCCCCGGTGCCGGACGGTGTGCCGCGTGCCGCGAGGAAAGGGCCGTATCGTCATCACCTGCCCCAAGTGCGGCGGGGAGATCTGCGGCAAGAGCTGAATAAGTTGACATAAAAATCCCTCCGACGCCGTCGGAGGGATTTTTCATGCTGTGAGGGAGGACGATCACAGGACCTTGCTGAGAAAGTCCTGCAGACGGGGGTCCTGCGGGTGGTCGAAGAGGGCGGCGGGGGCGCCCTCCTCCAGAATTTTGCCGTCGGCCATGAACACCACGCGGTCCGCTACCTCGCGGGCGAAGCCCATCTCGTGGGTGACGACGGCCATGGTCATGCCGTCCCTGGCCAAATCGCGCATGAGATCCAGCACCTCGCCCACCATTTCGGGGTCCAGCGCGGAGGTGGGCTCGTCAAAGAGCATGACCTCCGGGTCCATGGCCAGTGCGCGGACGATGGCGATGCGCTGCTTCTGGCCGCCGGAGAGCATATTGGGATAGGTACCGGCTTTATCGGCAAGGCCGATGCGCTCCAGCAGGGACATGGCCTGCGCTTTGGCCTCGGCGGGGGTCTTCTTTTTCAGGGTGACGGGGGCCATGGTGATATTTTGCAGCACCGTCTTGTGGGGGAAGAGGTTGAAGTGCTGGAAGACCATGCCCATCTTCTGGCGGTGAAGGTCCAGATCCACCGACCTGCCCGCCAGATCCGCGCCGTCAAAGTAGATGGCGCCGGAGGTGGGCTGCTCCAGCAGGTTCAGGCTGCGAAGCAGCGTGGATTTGCCGGAGCCGGAGGGACCGATAATGGCCACCACCTCGCCCCTGCGGATGTCCAGATTGCAGTCGTTCAGGGCGTGGACAGCGCCGTGATCGTATTCCTTGACCAGATGCTGGACGGAGATGAGAATATCATTGCTTGTCGCCACGGCGCATTCTCCTTTCGATGGCCTCGATCGCTTTGGAGGCGGGGTAGTTGATGCAGAAGTAGACCAGCGCGGCCAGCACATAGGGCGCCAGCG
>CAKTOK010000016.1 GCA_934589835.1 uncultured Oscillospiraceae bacterium
AGCGAGAGCGGCGACCCGATCCTGCTGTTCGTCTCCAACGATCTGGGGACTGTCCCCACCGATACCACGGAGCTGCTCTTGACCGACAGCCACCCCGATACCCTGAGCTGGTATCCCATCCCCGGAATCGTGGCGCTGCCCTACGACTCCGAGAACGAACGGAGGCTGGCCTACGACTTCACCTTTTACTCGCAGGAGGGGAACGACGGCTTCGGCAGCGACATCGGCTGGACGTGTCCCTCCGGCTCCCAACTGACGCAGGAGGTATGGGCGTGGCAGGGCAATACGGATAAACCCGTTCTGGCCACTCTGGAGCTGAATGCCAACAGCAGTCAGGAGGACGATTGGGGTGCGGCGACCTTCACCTGGTGGTACGAAAGTGACTTCGTCACGCCGGAGGAGGTCTATACAGGCGACTGGGGGCTGACCGGCGAGGGGGAATACTCCGGCGTGATAAGGCTGGATCTGACCCGCACCGGCGGCAAGAGATACACGCCCGGCGAGACGGAACGGATCATCCACGACAGCTTCATCGTGCAGGTCCCCATGGCCTTTGCGGACTACACCTATCTGTCCATCGACAAGGGAGAGCACGGCTCCTATCTGCCCGTTCAGATGGAGCCGGATACGGTGCTCTACTTCTACCCCAGTTGGGGTGCCTAAGCGTGTGCGGCGCTGTCATAGCATAGATAGAGTCTGCCTGCATTGATAGAGAGCGGGCAGACTCTATCCCTTTTTGGTAAATGAAAAATTCCGGCGTTCCGCTGTGCCGGAAGGATGAGCTGCTCTGATTTTACTGTTATTTTACGCAGCGTGTGTCGCGCAATTTCCAGACCGGGGCGAACGCTGCCGAGGCGATTCTGGTATTCCGCGCGCCGGAGGAACTGCCGCAGAGGGAGGCTGCCAACGCAGAATCAGGAATACGCAGACACGTTTGCGGATGATAAGAAGCAGAAGGCATAAAAAGGCAGCCGCCTGAAGCGGCTGCCTGAAATGGCAATACGGCTGAAACCACCAGCAGGCTGGTGGTTTTATGCATCGTACAGACCCAGAATGACGATACCGGCCACCACCAGCGCGATCATGGCGTAGTGCTTCCAGCTCAGCTTTTCCTTGAGGAACAGACGGCTCCACAGCACGGAGGCCACACAGTAGGCGGAGATGATGGGCGCGGCCAGCGCCACATGGGCCGTGTCGGCCAGCGCGTAGATGTAGGCGAACTGGCCGGCTGTCTCGCAGACGGCGCCCACGTACTTGGGACCCTCCCGCTTGGGGACGAGCTTGCTCTTTTTGATGAGCACCACATAGATGAAGCACACGATGGCGGCCAGCAGGAACGTCAGCTCATAGGCGCAGTTGGCGCTGTCCTCGTTCAGCGTCTCCAGCACGCGGCTGTCGGCGAAGGTGCCCAGCGCGTCCAGCAGACAGTAGACCACCGGCAGCGCCAGCGCCAGCACGGACTTGGCGTAGCGATGGTTGCTGGCCTCCTGCCGGGCGGCCCGCAGGTCGTCGTCCTCCCGGGCCTCCACGATGCCGAGGCCGATGACGCCGACGCAGACCAGCGCCGTGGCGACCAGCTGTGCGGGTACCAGATCGCCCAGACCGCCGGTGGCCAGCGCCAGCACCGCCACCAGCGCGCCGGAGGAGTTGCAGATGGGGGAGGAGATGGACAGCTCGATGTACCGCAGGCCGATGTAGCCGATGGTCATGGAGCTGATGTACAGAAGGGACACCGGCAGGTAGGTGAGGATGATGCTGCCGCTGATCTCCGTGCCGTTGATGAAGATTTCGTAGGCCGCGTGGAGGCCCATCACAAGGCCCACGGCCATGACCATCTTGAGATGGCTGTACTTATCGTCCGCATCCTGACAGCCGATCTTGCTGAACAGGTCAGAGCCGCTCCAGCAGATCAGAGCGATGAGGGAAAACCAAAACCACATAATATTCTCCTTTTTAGTTTACATAAGATTTATATTTCGGGAGAATACAGCGGGTGGCGGACGCCGTCGAAAAGGGTGGTTAGGGAGAAGCATAGATACCTCTGCAAGTTTACATAATTAGAGTGAGATGAGGCCGGCATCCAGCATTTTCTGAAGGCTCATGAGGATGCCCAGCTTGGCGTGATACCACGTCAGGCCGCCCTGAAAATATACGGCGTAGGGCGGGCGGATGGGGCCGTCGGCGGAGAGCTCGATGGAGCTGCCCTGCACGAAGGCGCCGGCGGCCATAATGACCTCGCTGTCGTAGCCGGGCATAGCCCACGGCTCCGGCGTCACATAGCTGTCCACCGGTGCGGCGGACTGGATGCCCTTGCAGAAGGCCACCATGCCCTCGCGGCTGCCCAGCTCCACGGCCTGAATGATGTCGTGACGCGTCTCGGCAGCGGAGGGGATCACGTGAAAGCCCAGCTTTTCGTAGCAGGCGGCAGCGAACACCGCGCCCTTTACGGCGGCGGACACCACGGTGGGAGCCAGGAAAAAGCCCTGATACAGCTGGGTCAGCAGGCCCAGATTGGCGCCCACCTCTCGGCCAAGGCCGGGGGCGGACAGGCGGCGGGCGCAGCGGTCGATGAGGTCGGCCCTGCCGCAGACGTAGCCGCCGGTGGGGGCCAGACCGCCGCCGGGGTTTTTGATGAGGCTGCCCACGATCATATCCGCGCCCACATTGGAGGGCTCGGTCAGCTCGGTGAACTCTCCGTAGCAGTTGTCCACCATGCAGATCACGTCCGGCTTGCACTGCTTGCAGAAGGCGATCAGCTCACCGATCTGGGCCACGGAAAAGCTGGGTCTGGTGGCATAGCCCTTGGAGCGCTGGATGGTGATGAGCTTCGTGCGGGGGCCGATGGCGGCGCGGATGCCGTCATAATCGAAGGCCCCATCCGGCAGCAGATCCACCTGCCGGTAGGAGACGCCGTACTCCTTCAGAGAGCCGGCGGAGGGGCGGATGCCGATGACCTCCTCCAGCGTGTCGTAGGGGCCGCCCACGGGGCTGAGAAGCTCGTCGCCGGGCAGAAGATTGGCGCCCAGCGCCAGTGCCAGCGCGTGGGTGCCGCAGGTGATCTGGGGGCGGACCAGCGCGGCCTCGGTGCCGAAGCAGTCGGCGTAGACCCGCTCCAGCGTGTCGCGGCCCTCGTCGTTGTAGCCGTAGCCGGAGGAGAGGTTGAAGTGGTTGGCGGCCAGACGGTTCCTCTGCATGGCGGCGATGACCTTCATCTGGTTGGCCTCGGCGATGGCGTCGATGGCGGCGAAGCGGTCCCGCAGACCGGTGAGGATACCCTCGCCGTAGGCGAGGACAGCATCGCTGATGCCCAGCGCTTTGTATTGTGCAGTCATATTCGATACCTCAGTTGGGGAATTTCACGCCGTTCAGGCGCATGATGAGACGGATAGGGTAGTCCCGATCCAGATAGTTTTTTTCGAACCACGCATAGGTGGCGATGGGGACATGGACCAGCTCCGGCGCTTCGCAGCGCAGGGCCTCGAAGGTCTTTTGGTCGCCGCTGAGCAGCGCGGCCACCACATCCAGACGGCCCTCGTCCGCCAGACGCAGCAGGACGTGGTCCATGACGCCGGCGCAGCCCAGCTCCTCCTCAGAGGCGTACAGCTCACGGCGGCCCAGCCAGTAGAGGAACTCCTCGGGGTCCAGATCCAGCTTGGTGGTGATCTGGCTGAGCTTGAAGAACTCCCTGCGGTCCATGCGCTTCAGCACGTCGATGAGGTACTGCACCAGCCCATCGTCCATGGCGATGCAGTCCAGAAACACCTCGAAGGCGTGCTTGTTGGCGTCGGGGTCCGGCGACGGCTGGCGGGGCTGGGACGGCGGGGCGTCAGGAGTTTGGAGCAATACCTGAAGGCCGGCCAGACCATCGTCTCCGGTGAAGATGTCGTCCGGCAGGACCGTGCCGTCCTGCGCGGCGCAGGCGCGGACAAAGGCCGCCATGCCCATAGCTTGCAGCTGCCGGCCCAGCGACTGGATGCGGGCGGCCTCGTCGCCGCCCTCCGGCAGGGTGATACCCTCCGGCGCAGGGCGTTTGCCCTCCCACAGCTCTGTCATGTATTGCAGGTAATAGTCCATCAGGGTCATAAGATCCCTCGCTTTCCAACGACATATCTTATCATACAGAGGTTGCCAATGCAAGGGATATCGTATATGATGAAGGAAAAGGAGAGGATGCGGATGGATAAGCTGTATGCCGCGCCCATGGAGGGGCTGACCACCTATCTATGGCGCAGGGCCCAGCGGGACATTTTCGGCGGCGTGGACAAGTACTTTACGCCGTTTCTGTCCCCCAACGGAAATCTGGCGTTCCAGCAGAAGGAGCTGGATGAGGTGTCGCAGGGAGAGACGGACACGGTTCCCCAGCTGCTGACCAATCAGGGGGCGCACTTCCTGTGGGCAGCGCGGGTGCTGCGGGACATGGGGTATGGGGAGATCAACTTCAATCTGGGCTGTCCCTCCGGCACTGTCGCCGCCAAGCACAAGGGGGCGGGGCTGCTGGCCTATCCGCAGGAGCTGACACAGTGTCTGGACGAGATCTACGGCGGACTGCCGGAGCTGCGGATATCGCTGAAGACCCGCATCGGGCGGAGCAGCGCGGCGGAGTGGCCGGCGCTGCTGGCGATCTACGGCCGCTATCCTGCGGCGGAGCTGATCGTCCATCCCCGTGTGCAGAAGCAGTTCTACAAGGGGACTGTGGACCGCGGGGCCTTCGAGCTGGCGCTGGAGCAATGGCAGGGGCCGCTGGTGTACAACGGCGATCTGTTCACGGCGGCGGATGTGGAGGCCTTCTGCCGCCGATACCCCCAGGTGCAGGCGGTGATGCTGGGGCGGGGGCTGGCAGCCGATCCGGCGCTGGCCCGACGGCTGCGGGGCGGCGCCCCGGCCTCCCGGCAGGAGCTGACGGCGTTCCATGACCGGCTGCTGGCGGACTACCGGCAGCGGCTGTCCGGCGACACGCCGGTGCTGCACCGGATGCGGGAGCTGTGGAGCTATCTGGGCGGCAGCTTTGACGGCGGGGAGCGGGAGCGGAAGACCATCCGCAAGGCCCGCACGCTGGCGGAGTACGACGCGGCGGCCCAGCGGCTGCTGCGGGACTGCCCGCTGCGGGAAGCCGCAGTGGTCGAGAGATAAAAAGGGTTCCTCTGCACCGCGGCGGCGCAGAGGAACTCTTTCTATGCCTTTTTGTCCAGAATATACACGGTGACGTTGCGGCGGCCCCAGCTGCGGCAGTCCGCGTAGGTGGGGAACCACAGGTCCACGATGTTGCCCTTGATGGCGCCGCCGCAGTCCAGTGCGGTGCCCATGCCGTAGACACGGCTGCCGTTGGCAGTCTGGATGAACATCTTGGTGTAGTAGGGGATCGCCTTAGGGTCCACGGCGATGGTGCCGATGCCCACGCTGGCGCCCACGGCAGTGGTCCAGGCCGCGCCGCCGTCGCCGCCGCTGTAATAGGCGGTGGAGTTGCAGGCCATGACCTTGGAGTAGGTCATGGTGGCGCCGGACTTGAAGTAGAGGATGCCGCCCTCGCCTTCACCGTAGGGGACCACCTTCTCGATGGTGTCGTCCCGCTCCACCTCGTAGACGCGGGTGCCGTAGCGCACCAGCTCGTTGTGGGAGGTGTCGTGGCTGGCGCCCACATAGCGGGTGGACACCACCTCGCCGCGGACCACCGTATCCTCGTATGTCTCCACGATCTGGCCGGAGACGCCCCTGCGGATGATCTCCTCCGTGCCCTTGTCCATCAGGGGATCGGGGGTGCGCTCAATGTCGTAATCCGTCTCCACGGTCACAAAATGCTGATAGGTCAGGGTGCTGCTGATGCGGATGGACAGATCCTCGCCGGTGAGAGTCAGCTCCACCATCTCCTCGCTGCCCAGCCGGATGCCGCAGCGCTCCAGAAAGACCGGCAGGCGCTCGGCCTCGGAGACGGCGGTGAAGACGTCACCGTTATGGCTCACGGTGACGGTGCGGCCCGGGGTGAGGATATACTGCATGGCGTGGCTGCCGCCCAGACTGCGCCGCAGCGACAGATAGTCGCGGTCCAGCTCCGCCGTGTCCTGCGTCACCACCTGGGGGCCGTTCTTGTCCACCAGAATGCAGATGGCATCCAGCGTGGGAGTGGCGGGGGTCAGTGACACGCCCACGAAAAGAGCGGCCGTCAGGGCGGCCATGGCGGTGAGCCGCACCAGCCAGTTGTCCCGCAGCGCCGCAGCAAAGCCGGTCAGCACCGGCGCGCGGAAAAGGGCGCGGATACCGGCAACAAAGCGGGAGCGGAGAAAGTCATGATACATCTGTTTTTGGTCGGTGACCACAGCGTCCCACGTCCATGCCAGCCAGTAACCCACGGCGCGGACGCCGCGGCGCACAAGGCGCGCAAGACCGTAGGGGGCGTCGTGGATGGCTTGGCACACGGAGACGGGGTCCAGCTTCGGGCGGTGGGGCGCAGGGGCCATCCGGCGCCCGCCGACGGTTTCGATTCGTTCCATAGTACCTCGCAGTATGGCCGCCCGTCCCATGTCTTAAACAGGGAGGAAGCGGGATTTGCAATAATTTGTAACTTTTGTTACCAAACAGAAATACTTGTGGAGTATAGCACCATCTGCCTTTTTTGTCAAGTTTTCCCTGAATTTTTGGCGATTTACCCCGTTTTTTCCGTTGCGTGAGGCGGTTTGCCGTGCTATGATGGGGAAAAGGGAGGTGAGGCGGTTTGAAGGAGCTGCGGGAGCTGCTGGGCGTCACGCGGGGCGTGACGGCGGTCATCGGCAGCGGTGGAAAGACCAGCCTTCTGTACCGGCTGGCAGAGGAGCTGCGGCCCTGCGGAACGGTGCTGCTGGCCACCACTACCCACATCATGCGGCCGCCCCAGTACCCCTTTGCGGAGACGGCGACGCAGCTGCGGGCAGCGCTGGCAGCGGAGGGCGCGGCCTGCGCGGGCAGCTATACGCCGGAGGGAAAGCTGACGGCCCCCGCCTTTGACGGCTGGGAGCAGGCAGCGGACTTTGTGCTGGTGGAGGCGGACGGCTCCAAGCGCCTGCCCGCCAAGGCTCACGAGGCATGGGAACCGGTGCTGCCGCCCCAGCGGGGACGGACCATCTGCGTGCTGGGGGCATCGGCCTTCGGGCAGCCCATCCGGCAGGCGGCCCACCGGCCCGCCCTGTTTGCCCAGCTGGCGGGAGCGCCATGGTCGGCGTCCATTACGCCGGAGATGGCGGCGCGAGTTATCCGCAGGGAGGGATTCGCAGATATTATTTATGTCAACCAAGTGGACGAGCTGGAGCCGCCGCCGAGTTGGGCGGAGGAATTCCGTAAGGAGGCGGGAATACCTGTTGTGATTGGCTCTTTGCAGAGAAAGCGTTGGAAGCGCCTATGAAAAAAGGACGTATGCATGAGCATACGTCCTTTTGCGTTATGTGAACTTATTGAGCGGCGTCCAGCAGTGCGTCGGACAGGCGGGCATACTCCGTCAGACCCAGCCGCTCACCGCGGACGGTGGGCTCCAGCCCACAGGCGGTGACGATGGCTGTCAGGGTGTCCTTGGGCAGGTCCCAGCCGGTTTGCAGGCTGTTGACCAGCGTTTTGCGGCGCAGGGCGAAGCCGGATCGCACCGTGCGCCAGAAGGCGGCTTCGGACCGGACCTGCACCGGCGGGACTGTCCGCGTGGTGCAGCGGATCACGGCGGAGGTGACCTTGGGGGCGGGGAGGAAGCAGGTGTTGGGCACGGTGAACAGCAGCTCCGGCTGGGTGTAATACTGCATCAGCAGGGTAAACGCGCCGTAGTCCGCAGTACCCGGGGCGGCGCAGATGCGCTGGGCCACCTCCTTCTGAATGAGGACGGTGAGGCTCTCAAAGCAGCGGGCCTCCACGCAGGCGGTGAGAAACGGCGTGGTGATGTTGTAGGGCAGGTTGGCGCACAGCACGGGCCGCAGACCGGACAGGTGTGTTCGCACCAGCGCAGACAGCTCCAGCTGCATCACATCGCCCTCCACCAGCGTGAAGTTGGGATAAGGGGCCATGGTCTCGGCCAGCACGGGGTACAGGCGGCGGTCCAGCTCCACGGACACCACCTTGCCGGCGCGGCGGGCCAGCTGTGTGGTGAGGGAGCCGATGCCGGGGCCAACCTCCACCACGCCGGTATGTTCATCCGCGCCGCTGGCGGCGGCAATGTCCTCCGCCACCCAGCCCTCGATGAGAAAATTCTGCCCCAGAGCTTTGGCAAAGCGAAAGCCATGCCGCGCCAGCAGGGCCTGTATGTCGTTGCGGTCGCACAGATCCATAGGGGTGCTCCTTTTTTCGTTCTTGCGGTTCAGTATACCACGAAAAAAGCGGCTTGACAATGGGATGCTGTGGGTGTATACTTGGGAAAAGTAAGAAAAGTTATACTAATCACACGGAGAGGAGCGGTACAATGGGAAAGGACGAACGGTATTTTATGAGCAGCGTCAAGCTGGGGCCCAAGGGGCAGATCGTTATCCCCAAGGAGGCGCGGGCGATGTTCGGCATCGCGCCGGGGGACACACTGGTGCTGCTGGCGGACCGGAAGAAGGGTATCGCCCTTCAAACGACGGATAAGCTGAATCCCCTGCTGCGAAAGGCGTTTGACGCTCTGCCGGAGGATGACGGGGAGGCGGAGGAGGCGTGAACGTGCTGGAGGTGCGGGATCTGTACAAGGCGTATCCCGCGTTTGCCCTGAAGGGCATATCCTTCGATGTGCCGCAAGGTGCTATCGTGGGATTCATCGGACGCAACGGCGCGGGCAAAAGCACCACGCTGAAGTCCGTGCTGGGACTGGTGCATCCGGACGGCGGCACGGTGCGGGTCTTCGGCATGGACTATGCCGCCAATGAGGCGGCCATCCGGCAGCGGCTGGGCGTGGTGCTGGGCGGCATCGACTTCTATCCCAAGAAGAAGCTCCGGATCATCACCGATGTGACCCGCCGGTTTTACGGCAACTGGGACGAGGAGAAGTACCGGCACTATCTGGAGCTATTCGCCATCGATGAGGATAAGCGGGTGGATCAGCTGTCCAGCGGCATGAAGGTGAAATATATGATCGCACTGGCGCTGAGCCACAACGCGGAGCTGCTGCTGCTGGATGAGCCTACCAGCGGGCTGGACCCCGTGTCCCGCGACGAACTGGTAGAGCTGTTCCGCCGCATCGTAGCCGATGGCAGCCGCAGTATCCTGTTTTCCACGCACATCACCTCTGATCTGGAGAAGTGCGCCAGCCACATCGCCTTCATCAAGGACGGGGAGCTGCTGTTTGACGGCAGCGCGGCGGATTTCAGGGCACATTTCCGCGACAAGGGCGAGACGCTGGAGGAGATCATCGTGGCGATCGAGAGGAGGGCGCTGGATGAAGACGCTATTATATAAGCAGCTGCGTCTGGTGTGCCACCCCATGACGCCCCTGTTCTGCCTGTTCGGCGTGATGGTGCTTATCCCCAATTATCCCTATACCGTGATCTTCTTCTATGTGACGCTGGGGCTGTTCTTCTCGTTCCTGAATATGCGGGAGCAGAAGGATATCTACTATTCGGCGCTGCTGCCGGTGCCTAAGCGGGACACGGTAAAGGCGGGCTGCCTGTTTGTGGCGCTGACGGAGCTGGCGTCGCTGGTACTGCTGGCGCTGTTTTCCGTGCTGGCGGTGCATTTGCAGCCGGGGAAGGACAATCTGGTGGGGTTGGACCCCAACATAACGCTGCTGGCGGCGGGGCTCCTGATCTACGCCGTGTTCAACGCGGTGTTTCTGCCGTCCTTCTACGCCAACGGGTACAAGGTAGGCACAGCCTACTTGAAAGCGGTGATTCCCACAGCGGCGGTGATGGCGGTGTGCGAGGCGCTGCCCCATTTCCCGCGGCTGGCATGGCTGGATGAGCTGGACCCCGCGGCCCAGCTGCGGCAGCTGCCGCTCCTCGTCGGCGGCATCCTCATTTACGCGGGGGGTATGGCGCTGACGCTGCGGGCATCGGAAAAAGTCTACGAAAAGGTGGATCTGTAAGAAAAAGGATCGGCGGGGAGGAGGCGCTTCGTAAGGCAGTGACTCCCTGACACAGGCCACCACCCTGCGCCCAGCGGCGCAGGGTGGTGGCCTGCCTGTTTTCAGGGGGATCCTATATCAGGACAGAGAGAGCTCCTTGCGGGCAAGCGCCTCCGTACGGCGGCACAGCTCATCAAGGGACATCCGGTGATAGCCATGCACGCTGCTGTTTACCACCGGCGCAAACCCTGCCCACCACTTGGGTGCGATGCTGCCGATTCCGCCTGCCAATCCGAATACCGAGCCGACCGTCGCACCGTTGCAGTCCGTGTCGAAGCCGGACTGCACCGCCGCGGCCACAGCAGCATCGTAGCTGTCATGCCAGAGGATGCAGGCCGTGACCAGCATGGCATTGGGAATGGTCAGGCACCAGTCGAACTGGCGCTTTTCATCATACACCGCATGGACATCGTTCACCACCGCGTCAAAGCTGTCGCCCTGCAGATAGCGCGTCAGCACAGAGTGGATCGCCTGATGCAGCCGGCTCTCCTCGGGTATCTGGAGCAGCGCCAGACGTATCCGGTCCGCCATGCTGAGCGTCTTCACATAGCACAGGCTCAGCAGCGCCGCAATGAACATCTCGCCGTAAATCCCGTTTTTGGTGTGGGAAACGGCGGCGTCATTCCACGCCAGACGCGCCGCCTTTTTCGGCATTCCCGGGCAGACGTATCCGAAAAGATCACCGCGTATCTGTGCGCCGATCCACTCGCGGTACGGGTTGCAGGCTATCGCGGAATCCGGCGGCAGCAGCCCGTTCATCAGGTTGCGGATGGCCGCGCGCTCTGCGGTGCACGCATGAAAGGCCGGTATGCCCAGCAGCCAGGCCTCCGCCATGTCGCAGGGGGTAAAGGAAAGGCCATACCGCTCCATGGTCTTCAGCGCGATCACAGAATAATTGATGTCATCGTCATTGGGATACTCATCCAGATAGTTCCGCCAGCACACCTCCTGCCGGTCATAGGGGGTGGTGACGTCCTCCCTGCAAATGCCGTATTTCTCTCGCAGCTGACGGTCAGAAACGGCCTGCATATAGTCCTGCAGAGGCAACTGGCCGCTCTCCTTCAGATAGGCGGCTATTTTTTCCCGCGGCCAGCCCTCCACAGGGATGCCCAGCACGCATCCGCTGATCCGGCCCTGCCAGGCGCCGCGGATATGCTCCGGCAGCGCGGCGGCGTCCACAGCGTATTCCTCCGCAGCCGCCTGCGGCAGAAGTGCGGCGATCTCCTGATAGGTATCAGGCTCCGTGTAGGGAAAATCCGGGCGGACGGGCGCTTGCTCCATGGCCAGCAGCAGCTGTCTGGCGGCTTCCTCCCGCCGGCGGCCGCCGTCCATACCGTGAACGGCGTCGATCTCGCCGCGGAACACCTCCACTGCGCGGCCCTCCTGCAAGCACTCCGTATACTCGTCCTCCAGCATATCCGCAAAGAAGATCCATCTCATTTTTTCCTTGAGCATACAACGTCATCCTTTCCGTTACTCTTTTGCGCCGGTGGCCGTCATGCCGGCGGCGAAGAATTTCTGCAACGGCAGGATCACCGCTACCGGCAGCAAAAATGCGATCAGCGAACCGGCAAATATCTGGTTCCAGTTTGTCGTATACTGTGTATTGAAGTTGCTCAGCGCGATCTGCACGGTGTACATCTCCTTGGAGCGCGTCACCAATACAGGCCACAGGAAGGACTCCCATTGGGTGATGAACAGTACCAGCCCCGCACTGATGCACACAGCCTTTGAGTTGGGCAGCACAATGGAGAAGAATGTTCGCACCGTCCCCATGCCGTCGATCTTGGCTGCCTCCAGCAGATAATCCGGAAAGCTCATAAAGTACTGGCGGAACAGGAAAATGATCATGCCGTTGGGAATGCACGGGACGATCAGCGCCCAGTAGGTATCGATCCACTTCAGGTCGATCATCATGGCATAAAGATTGATGGAGATCAGCTCAAAGGGGACCATATAGCTCAGCAGCACCAGCAGGAACAGCAGCCGCTTGCACGGGAACTGAAATTTCGCAAATGCAAAGCCCGCCATGCCGTTGAAGACGATGCCCACTGCCACAGTGACCAGCGCGATGCCCAGCGAGTTCAGCAGCGCCTGACCGTAACCATGCTCGGTGAAGATCGTGATATAGGCCTCCAGCGTGAAATGCTCCGGGATAAAGGTGCGCCACGAAAGAGGACTGACATAACGGTAGATGTCCTCCATGGGGCGGAATGAGGAGCTGAAGGCAAAGACCAGCGGCAGGAAAACAAAGAGGAGCAGCAGAATATGCAGTCCATACAGCGGGATGGCTGTACGTGTTTTGATTTTCTCCATGCCGTTCACTCCTTTTCCCTCAGAAGCCAGCTCTCTATCAGCACGATCAAAAGCAGCATGACCACCAGAATCACGATCATGGCAGAGGCCAGATTGATGTCGGAATATTTGTACGCGGTCCGATAGATCCGGTACATCAGGAAATCTGTGGATCCCTCAGGACCTCCGCCGGTCAGCACGTACGCCGGAACAAACAGAATAAAGTTGGAGATCGTGTCGGAGATGACCACAAATTTAAATGTCTTTTTCATCAGCGGCATGGTGATGTGCCGCAGGGTCTTCCAGTAACCGGCGCCGTCCAGGGAGGCTGCCTCATAAAGGGAGGTGGGGATCTCCTCCAGTCCTGTGATGAAGAACAGCGCCCAATAGCCCAGGCCCTTCCACGTGGCGATGACCATGACCCACGCAAGCGCCTGCCTGCTGCTGTTCAGGAAGGGCTGGTTGGCAATACCGAACAGGTTCAGAATGGAATTCATCAGGCCCTGCTCCGGATTCAGGAATACACCCCAGAGCGTACACGCGATGGTAAAGGAGACCGTAATGGGGATCAGATGGATCGTGCGGAACACGGAACGCCCCTTCAGCTTGACCATCAGCAGCAGCGCCAGTCCGAAGGACAGCACGATCTGGATGGGATTTACCACCACATTGAACAGAACAGTGACCTTCAGAGAATTGAGAAAGGAAGCATCCGAAAACGCGGCAATATAGTTGCCGAGGCCGGCAAAAACGTCGGCCTTGCTCTTGAAGGAATAGGTGAAAAAGCTGTCGTACAGTCCGGCCAGAATGGGAAAGATCTTGAAGCAAAGCAAAAGACTCATGGCCGGGCTCAGAAACACACAAACGACCGGAAGTTTTTTCTTCATACACATCACTCCTGTGAAAGGGGGGGAAGGGGGACAAAGCCCCCTTCCCGGATAAAGCCGAGCTTACTTCTGGTATTTCGCGATGAGGCTGTCGATCTCGCCGACGGCAGAATCCAGAGCAGTCTGGGGATCCGTGCCGTTCTTGATGTCGCTGTACGTCTCCTGCATCACGGACTGCCACTCCTCATAGCCCACCATCTGAGGCCGCGCCATGGCGGTGTTCATGGCCTCGTAGACGTTCAGCGCCGCCACCGTGCCCTGATTGGCGCTGTCAGCGGAGATGCTGTCCAGAACGCTGATGTTGCAGGGCAGATTCTTCATGATGGCATAGGTCTCGGCGCAGGTCTCGTCGTTGGTGGTGAGCCATTCCACGAACTTGGAGGCAGCCTCTGCGTTCTCAGAGTAGCTGGAAACGCCCATGTACCAGCTGCCGGTAGGCGTAACAGGCGTACCCTCGGCAAAGTAGGGGTGTGCAGCGACGCCCCAGTTCATGCCGGCAGCCTCCATAGAGGAGATCTGCCAGGAACCGCCCACGAACATGGCGACCTGACCGGAGGTGAAGTAGGCGGTGGACTCGGAGCCATCGATCTTCGGGCTGACATTCCAGGTGTTAAACGTGTCATAGTAGAACTGGCAGGCCTTCACCACCGGCTCCGCGTTGGTATAACCGGCCACGGTGGTCTGGTCCGCGCTGATGTACTCCGTTGCGCCCAGGCTCTGGGACAGCGGCAGCAGCTGGTAGGGGGTGTCGATCTGCTCAAAGGTCAGACCGTAGATCTGGCGTCCGCTATCATCCTTGTAGGTTAGGGCCTTGGCCAGCTCGGCCACCTCCTCCCAGGTGATGCGCTCTGCGGGGTCGATGCTGGGATAGGCAAGGCCCTTCGCGTCAAACAGGTCCTTGTTGTAGTACAGGTTGACGCAGGAGCTGTACAGCGGCAGCGCCACCACCTCGCCATCCACGGTGCCGCCTGCCAAGGAAGCCTCCGTGATATGGGTCAGGGATTCACTGTCCAGATAAGCGCTCATGCTGCCCAGATAGCCCTTGGCCGCATAGTTCGCGATCAGAGGCGCATCCGCTACCAGCACGTCCACAGTGGACTCATGGCCGCCCAGACGGACCTCGATGGTGTTGAAGATCTCAGCGTAGGGGACGGATTCCACATGGATGGTAATGCCGTTTCTCTCGGCATACTTCTGGAACACCGGCTCCAGCGGCTCAAGGTCGGACACGACCAATACATTCAGCTCTGTCTTTTCAGTCGGGGTATCGTTTGAGGTATTGTTTTTGGTGTCGCTGCTGCCGCACGCCACAAGGGAAAGTGCGATGCAGGCTGTCAACAATGTGGCTATGATCTTTTTCATCAGTTTTCCTCCATTCTGATCTCTGCTTATATTAGTTGGGCTTGCATTCCCAATTGCAGATACGGTCCATCATCTGGTCCAAAAAACGCTGGCTGTCCACCTCGAGGCAGACCTTCACATTGGCCTTCGGCGGTTCCTTGTCCAGCAGCTCCGGCGGTGTCCACGGTGTCCGCGGCAGCGAGCAGATCGTGTGACCGGTGGGGTGACGGTGATCGTACTCCACCTCCACCAGCATCTGTGGGCCGCGGCAAAAGCTGGGATCATACGCCATGGCCACGCACAGCGGGTCGTTCATGGCGGTAAAATCGCGTTTCCAGTAGCGCAGCCAGATACGGATCATGTGCGCCATGGCCTGATTGAGCGGATTGGCACTGTTCTCCAACCGACGGATATGCTCCTCCCGAACCAGCAGCTGCCGCGTCACATCATAGCCGCACATGGTGATGGGCGCACCGCTGCGGAACAGCAGCGCAGCGGATTCCGGATCGCGGCTGACATTGTGGTCGGAATGCTCCAGCTCGGCGGCGTTGGCCCCCAGTCTGGCGCTGCCTCCCATGATGATGATATTCTTCACGTTCTCCGCCAGCCGCGGCTCCAGCGCCAGTGCAATGGCAAAATTCGTAAACGGGCCGATGCCGATGAGTGTGATCTCGCCAGGGTTATTCATAACGGTGTCGATGATAAAATTCACGGCGTGCTGCTTTTCATACCGCAGGTCGGTATCCTCCGCTGTCAGAAGGCCCTCGCCCTCGTGTCCCAGCCACCAGATCTCGCGGTTTCGCAGGAGCACATCGCGGCTGCCGGCAAACACGGGAATGTCCTGACGGCCCAGCATTTTCAGCACCTTCACCACCATCCGCGCCCGCAGCTCCACGTCACCGTACACCGTTGTGATGCCCTCGACCTTCAGCTCCGGCGAGATGGCGGCAAGCGCCACGGCCATCACATCGTCAACATCCGTGCCGATATCTGTGTCCAATATGATCCGTTCCATCTCAGATGACCTCCTCTCCGGCGTCGCTGCACTGACGCCGCACCGCTTCGACCTCTTCACGGGTGGGCATAGAACACATCGCGCCCTCTCGTGTCGTACTGATGGAGGCGGCGATGTTCGCCGTCCTGACAGCCTCCTCCAATTCTTTTCCGTCCGCCAGCAGGCCCGCTGCTACGCCGTTGAAGCAGTCGCCTGCGCCGGTACTGTCAACGGCCTTTACCCGGCGGGTGGGAAGCAGCTTCGTCTGCCCGGGAGTCACCAGCATGGCGCCCTGTGCGCCGAGGGTGACAATCACGGTGCCCACACCCCGCGCCAGCAGCGTCTCGGCCGCACGCGCCACGTCCTCCGGCGTATCCGTATGGCATCCGGACAGCAGCGCCAGCTCCGTTTCGTTGGGTGTCAGCACATCTACCGCAGCCAGCAGCGTATCGGGGATATCCTCTCTGGCCGGCGCGGGATTGAGAATCACTGTTTTCCCGTATTTCTTCGCCAGCCCAACGGCAGCCTCCACGCCCTCCAGCGGGATCTCAAGCTGAAGGAGCACACAATCCGTCTCGCGGAAGAGTGCCTCATGCTGCCGGATATATGACGCGGTGCAAAGCTCGTTTGCGCCGGGGATGACAATGATGCTGTTGCCGCCGGCGCTGTCCGTCATCACGAACGCCGCGCCGGTGGCTCTGCCAGGCCAGACACGGATACAGGCAGTATCGACAGATGCTTCACGCAGCTGGCTGAGGAGCGAGCTGCCAAAGCGGTCCTTGCCCACGCAGCCCAGCATGGCAACGCTGTTCCCCATCATCGCCGCTGCATAGGCCTGATTCGCGCCCTTGCCGCCGTGCTTGGAGGTGTACCGGAAGCCCATCAGCGTCTCTCCCTGCTTCGGCAGGCGGGGAGACTGGATCAGCATATCCATATTCAGACTGCCTATTACTAAAATCCGACTCATATTCTACTCCATTCTGTGAGATGCTTCATTTCCTGGTACTCTCTCTGATGATCAGCGTGGAATCCATATACTCGCTGCGTCCGCAGTTCTCCTCCTTTGCGATGCAGGCAAAGAGCTTCATCGCGGCACGGTACCCAATGTCATAAATAGGCTGCGCCACTGTGGAGAGGGGAGGCGACATATCCGCGCTCATGGTGATGTTGTCAAAGCCCATGACGCTCACCCGATCCGGCACACTGATCCCCAGCTCCCGCAGCCCACGCAGTACGCCAACGGCAATGGTATCCGAGCAGGCAAACACCGCATCCGCTTCGGGGCAGCGCACCATCGCCTCCCGAATGCGGGCATAGCCGGAATCGGTGGTGTATGTTCCGAAGAAAACATAGTCCTCTCGGAAAGCGACGCCGGCTCCGCCAAGCGCCCGCTTGTAGCCGCACAGACGCTCAAAACTGGTGAAGACGCCGTCCGGACCGCCGAAAAACAGAATGTTCCGGCAGCCCTTTTCCAGCAGATAGGAAACGCCCATGTAGGCGGCCTTCCGGTTGTCGATATAGACCCCGGGGTAATGGGGAAAATCGTTGCTCTTCCGGTCCAACAGGACGATCGGTATCTCGCTGCGGCACACAGATCTGTGCAGATTCCGATCCGGCATATCGCCGCAGGTATTGATAAGGATACCGTCAACGCGCTTTTCCAGAAATGCCCGCAGATACATCTGCTCCTTGTGAATGTCGGAGTCGGAATTACACAAAAACAGAGAGCATCCGTGCTCGCCGGCACAATCCTCCACGCCCCGCACCATTTGAGGAAAGAACATATTCTGTATGTCGGGGATGATCAGCCCGATGGTCTTGGTGCATGCCACGGTGATGCTGCCGGCCATACGGTTGGGAATATATCCCGTCTCCTCGATGATCTGTTGGATGCGGCGGCGTGTCTCAGGGGACACGCCCTTGGGATTGCTGTTGATGACGCGGGAAACCGTCCCCTTGGACACATTGGCCAATCGGGCAATGTCGTTGATGTTCATGTTTTTCATCGGGCACCTCACCATTACAAAACCGGTTTAGTAACGTGTGAGTACAATGTAGCATTCTGTTTTCCGCCTGTCAACTGATAAACCGCCTGCTAAACCATTATTCAGCGGTTCCGATAGTAAACCGGAACTAAACATTATGCAATGTGTCAACGGGGGCCCTTCCAGACAGGAGACCACCCTGCGCCCGGCGGCGCAGGGTGGTCTCCTGTCTGTTTTCAGAGGGTTGTTGGCCGCACAAGCTGGGGCGGTCCAATTACTGAGGAGGCTGCCCTGAGCCGGTCTTTTTCGCCGGTACGAGGCGTCAGTCCAGCAGGGCCAGCATATCCGCGGGCAGCGGGGCGGTCACATCGATGATACCGCCGGTGACCGGGTGGACCATCCGCAGGTGATAGCTGTGGAGAGCAGGGCGGGCGATGAGGGCGCGGTCCTCCGTACCATAGAGCCAGTCGCCGGTGAGAGGGCAGCCGATGGCAGCCATGTGGACCCGCAGCTGGTGGGTACGGCCGGTGGTGGGCGTCAGACGAAGCAGGGCGCGGCCGTGGGACGCAGCCAGCACCTCATAGTGGGTATGGGCGCTCTGACCGTTGGGATCGGCGCAGCGCTTGAGCAGGGAGCCCTCCGCCCTGCCCAAGGGCAGGTCGATGTCACCCTCCCGCTGGGGCGGTATGCCGTCGCACACGGCGCGGTAGTCTCGCTGGAAGCCGTCGGTGTGGAGCAGTGTCATACAGCGGGCGTGGGCAAAGCCGGTCTTGGCGGCGGCCATGACGCCGGTGGTGCCGCGGTCCAGCCGGTTTACAGCGTGGAAGCTGCTGCCCTGCAGGTAGTGGGCTACGGCGCCGGCGATGGTGGCCGTTTCCTCCGTCAGGGCGGCAGGATGGATGGCGATGCCCGCAGGCTTGTTCAGAAGCAGCAGGTCCTCGTCCTCATAGAGGATGGACAAGGGGTAGTCCACCGGCAGGATGTGAGGGTTGTCGCCGGGGAGGTCGGACACATCGGCGCACAGCGTGTCGCCGGTGCGGAGCAGGTGGTTCACCGGCACCGGCGCGCCATTGACGGTAATGGCGTTCCGGAATTTCAGACGGCTGAGGAGGCTGCCGGAGATGCGCCACAGACTATGCAGCAGCTGCTTGGCGGTCTGGCCGTCCTCGGCGGCGGAGACGGTATGGGTCAGGATCCGCACGGGCGGCACCTCCTTTCTGCAAAATAGTATAGCACAACGGCGGGAAATGTGGTATCATGAAATTACGATTCCACGAAAGAGAGGATAAACCAAATGGCGTCTAAGGTCTATTTTGCGGATCTCCGCGCGGATTACCACGAGAATTTGCAGCAGAAGCTGACCCGCCTCATGAAGACGGCGGGGATGGGCGATATTGACTTCAACGAAAAATATGTGGCCATCAAGATGCACTTCGGCGAGCCGGGGAATCTGGCATTCCTGCGGCCCAACTGGGCCAAAACAGTGGCGGATTTCATCAAGGAACGGGGCGGCAAGCCGTTTCTGACGGACTGCAACACCCTGTATGTAGGGGGGCGGAAGAACGCGCTGGATCATCTGGACAGCGCCATGCTCAACGGCTTCCACCCCATGACCACCGGCTGTCAGATCCTCATCGCCGACGGTCTGAAGGGCAATGACGAGGTGGAGGTGCCGGTGGCGGGCGGCGAGTACGTCAAGAACGCCAAGATCGGCCGCGCCATCATGGATGCCGACGTGTTTATCTCCCTGACCCATTTCAAGGGCCACGAGACGGCGGGCTTCGGCGGCTGCCTGAAGAACATCGGCATGGGCTGCGGCAGCCGCGCCGGCAAGATGGAGCAGCACAACGCCGGCAAGCCCCACGTCAACCAGAAGCTGTGCATCGGCTGCGGCCAGTGCCGGAAGATCTGTGCCCACGGCGCACCGGTCATCACCGACCGTAAGGCCGTCATCGACCACGACAAATGTGTGGGCTGCGGCCGCTGCATCGCCGTCTGTCCCAAAAATGCGGTGCAGATCAACTGGGATGAGTCCACCAGCAACCTGAACCGGAAGATCGCCGAGTACACCAAGGCGGTGGTGGACGGGCGGCCCTGCTTCCACATCTCGCTGGTCATCGACGTGTCCCCCAACTGCGACTGCCATTCGGAGAACGATATGGCCATCGTGCCCAATGTGGGAATGTTCGCCTCCTTCGATCCGGTGGCGTTGGACATGGCCTGCGTGGACGCGGTCAACGCACAGACCCCCCTGCGCGGCTCCGCCGCCGATGGGGAGGAGGGTCACGTTCACCAGCACGACCACTTCCAGCGCATCCATCCCGACACGGATTGGCGCAGCTGTCTGGAGCACGGCGAGAAGATCGGCATCGGTACGCGGGAGTACGAGCTGATCAAGATCTGAGCATTTGCATAAAAAGGATGCCTCCGGCAGAGCCGGAGGCATCCTTTTTGCGTCCTGTCAGTCCTCGTGGGGCTTTACATCCTGATAGAGCATATTCCACACCACCTGGTAGGCGTGGAGGGTGTCCGCGCCGTGGCAGACCATGCACACATCCATGTCGGGGCAGCCGCGGAGAAAGTCCATGATGGCCTTCAGAGCCACATGAGCGGCTTGCAGCACGGGGTAACCGTAGACACCGGTTGAGATGGAGGGGAAGGCTACGGAGCGGCAGCCGTGATCCGCCGCCAGCGTCAGGGCGCTGCGGTAGCAGGAGGCCAGCAGCGCCGCCTCGTTGTGGCCGCCGCCCCGCCAGATGGGACCAACGGTGTGGATGACAAAGCGGCAGGGCAGGTCGTAGGCGGCAGTGAGCTTGGCCTGTCCCGTTTCACAGCCGCACAGGGTGCGGCACTCTGCCAGCAGGGCGGGGCCGGCGGCGCGGTGGATGGCGCCATCCACGCCGCTGCCGCCCAGCAGAGAGGTATTGGCGGCGTTTACGATGGCGTCAACGTGGGCGCGCGTAATATCGCCCAGTACAATGGAAAGCATGAAAGTCACCTCACAAAAAGTACAAAAAACAGACAGTGTGAAAGAGCTGTTCAGAATTTCAAAGGAAAGATTTACATTTTTTGGGATGTATGCTACACTAAACAGGATAAATACTGCCGCTTCGCAGACAAAATGCGGCGGCAGGCAGCAGTCAACCACACGGGAAAGGAAAACAAGTGAGAAAATTCGTACCGGCCTATGAGGGCAATCTGCGAAAGCACACGCTGTCGGTGCCTCGCTGCATCAGCGAGTGCAGCGGCATCCGCGTATTCGGCCGCCGCATCAAGTCGCTGGTGTTCAGCACCGATGTGGCCATTATCAAGAATATCAACGCCGACGCCATCATTGCGGTGTACCCCTTCACGCCCCAGCCCGCCATTACGCAGGCCATCATCGGCGTGTCGGAGGTGCCGGTGTTCTGCGGCGTGGGTGGCGGGCTGACCAACGGCGTCCGCTCCGCCAGTATGGCCGCCTATGTGGAGCATCAGGGGGCCTACGGCGTGGTGTGCAACAGCAAGATCGGGATAGAGACCATCCGTGATATCAAGGACGCGGTGGAGATCCCCGTGGTGTACACGGTGATCTCGGAGAAGACGGACATCCGGCCCTATCTGGACGCGGGGGTGGACATCGTCAACGTGTCCGGCGCGGCCCGCACGCCGGAGATCGTGGCGGCGCTGCGGCAGCGGTATCCGGAGCTGCCTATCATCGCCACCGGCGGCCCCACGGAGGAGAGCATCCTCGCTACCATTCAGGCGGGAGCCAACGCCATTACCTACACGCCGCCCAGCAGCGCATCGCTGTTCGCCAAGACCATGGCGGCCAACCGCAGCGAGTTGGCATAACGGAAAAGGACGCAGGACCGGCAGGACACCGGCCCTGCGTCCTTTTCCATTACAGGGACAGGTAGGCGCGGCACTTGGCGTCGGCTTCCCGGGCCAGACGCGCCTCGTCCACGCTGACGAGGCGGCCATGCTCCACGGTGACGCGGCCATGGACCACTGTGTAGTCCACGGGGCCGCGGACACCCACGGTGCCCAGAACGGAGCCGGCATCGCAGCCGCAGCCCACCAGCTCCAGCCGGCGGGAGTCGATGAGAAACAGATCGGCGCACTTGCCCACAGCCAGCTGGCCGATATCATCGCGGCCCAACAGGCGGGCGCTGCCGCGAGTGGCCATCTTCAGAACGTCGTAGCCGGAGGGGGCCTTGCGGCTGGAGTTCAGGCGGTGCAGCAGGTAGGCCACCCGCAGCTCCTCCAGCAGGCTGGAGCCGTCGTTGGAGGCGGAGCCGTCCACCGCCAGACCCACCGGCACGCCCAGCGCCAACATCTCCGGCACACGGGCCACGCCGCTGGCGAGCTTCATGTTGCTGATGGGGCAGTGAGCCACGCCGGTGCCGGTCTGGGCCAGCAGGCGCAGCTCCTCATCGTTGAAGTGGATGCCGTGGGCGAACCACACATCATCGCCCAGCCAGCCAAGGCGCTCCATATAGGCCAGCGGGCGGACACCCTCCCGCGCCAGCATAAAGCTCTCCTCGTCCTTCGTCTCGCACAGGTGGGTATGGAGCCGGACACCGTACTGACGGGCCAGCTTGGCGCTTTCCCGCAGCAGGTCCGCCGATACGGAGAAGGGGGAGCAGGGGGCCAGCGCCACGCGGTGCATCGCGCCATAGGACGTGTCGTGGTACGCTTCGATGGCATGGACACTGTCGCGCAGGATCTCGTCCACCGTCTGCACCACGCTGTCCGGCGGCAGGCCGCCGTCCTTTCTGCTCAGATCCATGCTGCCGCGGCTGGCATACATACGGATGCCCAGCTCATCGGCGGCGGCGAACTGCGCGCCCAGCAGGTCCCCGCTGCCGGCGGGGAAGACGTAGTGGTGATCGAAGCAGGTGGTACAGCCGTGCTTCATCAACTCGCCCATGCCGGTGAGGCTGGAGAGACGAATCACATCGGCGTCCAGATTTTTCCAGATCTCGTAGAGGGTGCGGAGCCAGTCGAACAGCTCCATGCTCTGAACCTGCGGCAGGTTGCGGGAGAACACCTGATAGAGGTGGTGGTGGGTGTTGACGAGGCCCGGGTAGCAGAACAGATGGCTGCCGTCGATGGTGCGATCGGCCGTGGTATCCCCTGCGGAGCCGATGGCCCTGATAAAGCCATCCTGACAGAGAACATCCACATTTTGCAGGATGCGATCCGCATCATCGCAGGTGACGAGCCGGGCGATGTTCTTGATGAGCAGAGTGGACATGGCGATTCCTCCTTGGCAGAAAGTGATGGATAGGAAAAAAGAGCAGGCCGCAAGCGGCCCACTCTTTTTTTGATACAGTCAGCGTTCCTCGCGGAAGTAGGAGAGACCGAGGGACGCAGGGGGCTGATCCTCCCGCTTCTTACGCAGGGACACGATGATCAGCACCACCAGAGTGATGACGTAGGGCAGCATCTTGTACAGCTCTTTGACCGCCATCTGCGTGCCGGTGGGCAGGTAGATGTTCAGGATGTACAGGCCGCCGAACAGGATGGAGGCCCAGATGCTGGTGCTGGGACGCCAGATGGTGAAGATGACCAGCGCGATGGCCAGCCAGCCGCGGTCACCAAAGGCGTTGTTGGACCATACGCCGTTGGCGTAGTCCATGACATAGTACAGACCGCCGAGGCCCGCGATCATGGAGCCGATGCAGGTGGCCAGGTACTTGTACTTGGTAACGTTGATGCCGGCGGCGTCGGCGGTGGAAGCGCTCTCACCCACGGCGCGCAGGTGCAGGCCGGGGCGGGTACGATTCAGGAAGTAGGACGCGCCCAGCGCAATAAGGATGGCCGCATAGGCCAGAAAGCCATAGGACAGGAACAGCTCGCCGAACCAGCCGGTGGTGGCGGCGCCGGGCAGCGAGGTCTTGAAGAACAGGCTGGTCTGGGAGAGAGCGATGGAGGGGACCTCACTGCCGGTGAGCTTGATGAGAGAGCCGCCGAAGAAGTTGCCCACACCCACGCCAAAGGTGGTCATGGCCAGACCGGTGACGTTCTGGTTGGCACGGAGGGTCACGGTGAGGAAGCAGTACAGCAGGCCCATCAGCAGGGAGCCCAGCAAACAGCAGAGGACGGGGATCAGTACGGCCAGAAAGCCGCTCATCTCCGCTGCGCCCTGCTCATAGAAGAACGCGCCGATGACGCCGCTGATGCCGCCCACATACATAATGCCGGGGATACCCAGATTCAGGTTGCCGGATTTTTCCGTCAGGATCTCGCCGGTGCTGCCGAACAGCAGAGGGATCCCCTGCATGACCGCACGGGGAAAGAATGTTACAATGCTACTGAAAAACGACATCTCTTACGCCTCCTTCTTGCTGTTCTTACGCAGACTGACCTTATAGGTGATGAAGAATTCCGTACCGATGATGAAGAACAGGATGATACCGGTCAGGATGTCTGCGAAGGAGTGATTGAGTCCGAACACGCTGGATACCTCGCTGGCGCCGCGGTCCATGATGACCAGCAGCAGAGAGGCGGCGATCATGATAAAGGGGTTGAATTTGGACATCCAGGAGACCATGACGGCAGTGAAGCCGCGGCTATCCACAATGGTGGTGGTCAGGGTGTGGTCCACGCCGGTGGTCAGCAAAAAGCCGATCAGGCCGCACATGGCGCCGGAGAGCACCATGGTCCGGACGATGACGCGATCCACCTTGATGCCGGCATAGCTGGCGGTGCGCTGGCTCTCGCCCACCACGGCGATCTCGTAGCCGTGCTTGCTGTATTGCAGGTAGACATACATCACGCCGGTCATGATGGCGACAACGAGGATGGGCAGCAGATACTGCTGGCCCGCCAGACGGGGCAGCCAGCCGGCCTCCGTGGACTGGTTGATGATGCCGATCTTGCCGGCGCCCTTGGGCACCTCCCAGATGATGATGAAGAAGGCGGTGAGCTGAGTGGCGATGTAGTTCATCATCAGGGTGAACAGCGTTTCGTTGGTGTTCCAGTGAGCCTTGAAGAAGGCGGGCAGGAAGCCCCACAGGGCGCCGGCCAGAAGGGCGGCCACCAGAGAAATGACGATCAGCAGACCGCTGGGAACCGTCTTGCCCATGGTGATCATGCAGGCGGCGGCGGCCAGACAGCCGATGAGGGTCTGACCCTCGGCGCCGATGTTCCAGAAGCGCATTTTGAAGGCGGGGGTGACGGCCAGAGAGATACCCAGCAGGATGGCCACATTCTGCCAGGTGACCCAGCTCTTACGGGTGGTACCGAAGGCGCCCTTGAGAATGGTGCCGTAAACGCTGATGGGATTTTCGCCGGTCAGCAGCGTGGTGATGAGGCCGCAGAAGACCAAAGCCAGCAGGATGATACCGCCGCGGATGGCCAGCGCCTTGGGCAGGGGCAGCGCATCACGCTTGGAAATGTGGAAAAGGGAACCCTTCTTATTCATTAGCCTTGCCTCCTCCCACGCGGGTCATCAGTGCGCCAACTTCCATCTTATTGGTGGTGCGGCCGTCCACCACGCCGGAGACCTGTCCGCCGCAGAGCACCACGATACGATCGCACAGCTCCAGCAGCACGTCCAGATCCTCGCCGACGTAGACCACGGCGACGCCCTTCATTTTCTGCTCCGTCAGCAGGTTGTAAATGGTATACGAGGTATTGATGTCCAGTCCGCGGACGGCGTAGGCGGTCATCAGCACGGACGGCTCCTGCGCGATCTCGCGGCCCACCAGCACCTTCTGCACGTTGCCGCCGGACATACGGCGGACGGGGAAGCTGGTGCTGGGGGTGACGACCTCCAGCTCCTGCCAGATCCGCTGGGCCAGCGCCTCCGGGTTCTTGCGGTCCAGGAAAATGCCGTGGCCCTTGCGCCAGGAGCGCAGCATCATGTTGCCGGTCATGCCCATGGAGCCCACCAGGCCCATGCCCAGACGGTCCTCGGGGACAAAGCTCATGGCGATACCGGCCTTGCGGATATCCATGGGATCCTTGCCCACCAGCTCCTGCGGCGCGGCGCCATCAGGCGCGTAATAGGTGACGGAGCCGGAGGAGATGGGATACAGGCCTGCGATGGACTCCAGCAGCTCACGCTGGCCGGAGCCGGCCACACCGGCCACGCCCAGCACCTCGCCGGCCTTGATCTCAAAGCTCACGTTGTCCAGACGCTTGACGCCCAGCTCATCGAAAACGGTGAGTCCCTCCAGCTTCAGGCGGGTGGCCACGTTGACGGGGGCGGGACGGTCGATGTTGAGGCTGACGCTGCGGCCCACCATCATGTCCGTCAGGGATTGCTGGTCGGCGTCCTTGGTCAGCACGTCGCCTATGTACTCGCCCTTACGCAGGACGGCCACGCGGTCGGACACGGCCAGCACCTCGTGGAGCTTATGGGTGATGATAATGAGGGATTTGCCGTCGGCCTTCATGTTGTGCATGACGGCGAACAGCTTCTCCGTTTCCTGCGGGGTCAGCACGGCGGTGGGCTCATCCAGAATAAGAATGTCGGCGCCGCGGTAGAGCACCTTGACGATCTCGACGGTCTGCTTCTGGGAAACGGACATATCGTAGATCTTCATGTCGGGGTCGATGTCAAATCCGTAGCGGTCGCAGATCTCCCGCACCTTCTGACGGGCGTTGGCCAGATCCAGCTTGCCCTCCAGACCAAGGATGATATTCTCCGTGGCAGTGAACAGATCGACCAGCTTGAAGTGCTGGTGGATCATGCCGATGCCCAGAGCGAAGGCATCCTTGGGGGATGCGATGGTCACGGGCTGGCCGTGGATATAGATCTGTCCCTCATCGGGGAAGTAGATGCCGGAGAGCATGTTCATCAGCGTGGTCTTGCCGCTGCCGTTTTCACCCAGCAGAGACAGGATCTCACCCTCGTGCAGCTCCATGTTGATCGCATTGTTGGCGACAACTTTTCCGAACCGCTTGGTGATGTTCTCCATTTTGATCGCGCATTTGTTTTCCAAGGCTGTCATCCTTTCTTTCGGCGCAGACGGCTGCAACACCTCGCAATACGCCGGGGCTGTGTTCCATGCGGTTTATTCTACCATACATGGAGAGGCTTGTAAATCAAAAATAACAAAAAATTTGTCAGGAAATCAGAAATAATGTAAGGTTATACAAAGGATAAGCAGCTCCGCTTGTGTAAATCGTCAAGGAGTCCGCAGGAGAAGGAGAGGAGCGCGGAGAAACAGAAAAAGAACGGGCTGCAAAGCAGCCCGTTCTTTGGGGAATGCAAGGGAAAAGCTTACATCTTGGTATCCAGCAGGTTGATGCCGTCGATGCTCAGATCGAAGTACGGGGCGGAACGGGCGGTGGACTCGGAGAAGTAGCCGTCCGTGATGACCTCGGTATCGCCGGTGTAAGCCTCATCGGTATCGACATCCGCCAGATAGGAGGTGATGTGACCGTCAGCATCGACCTTCAGGAAGTCGGTCTTGAAGGGGTTGGCCTCCACGGAGGTGGTGAAGGTGGAGCAGTCGAAGACGTGCAGCTCACCGCTCTCCAGCTTGGCCTTGGCCTCGTCGATCGCGGCCTGGGTGCCCTCGGCGGCAACAGCGGAGTTCAGGTCGGTCAGAACCACGGAGCCGGTGGACAGATCGCCGGTCCAGTCAGCGGGGATCTCGGTGCCGTCCATGACAGCCTTGATGGCCATCTCATAGTAGGGAGCCCAGTCGATGCGGGAGGAGATGATGTAGGTGTTGGGGCCGGCAGAGATGGTGGAGCCGTTGTAGGAGACGTTGGGGACACCGGCGTTCTCGCAGGCGGTAGGAGCACCCAGGGAGTCGGCGTGCTGGCTGATCAGCTTGCAGCCGCCGGCGATCAGCTTCTGAGCGCCTTCCTTCTCCAGCGTTTCATCGTACCAGCTGCCGGTGAAGGTCACGTCCATGGTGACGGTGGGGCAGACGGACTTGGCGCCCAGATAGAAGGAGGTGTAGCCGGAGACCACTTCGGCGTAGGTGAAGGCGCCGACATAGCCCATCTTGGCTTCGTCAGCGGTGAACTGACCGGCCTCGATCATCGCGTTCAGCTTCATACCGGCAGCGATACCGGCCAGATAGCGGCCCTCATAGATGGAGGCAAAAGCGTTGTGGTAGTTGGGCAGGTTCTCGGTGTGGGCGCGGGTACCGGTGCTGTGGCAGAACTGCACGTTGGGGAAGTCCTTGGCAGCCTGGATCATGTAGGACTCATGACCGAAGCTGTCGGCAAAGATGATGTTGCAGCCGGCGTCGGCCAGCTCGGCAGCGGTGTCGTAGCACTTCTGGCCTTCCTCAATGTTGGTCTTGAGGATGTAGTCGTTCTCGGTGAGGCCCAGATTGGCAATGGCCTCCTTGGCAGCGTTGATGAAGTTCAGGTCGTAGGTGGAGTTCTCATCGTGCAGCGTGATGAAGCCCACCTTGATGGTAGCAGTCTGCTCGCCGTCGTCGGGGACGTCGGGCGTGTCGGGCTGCTTCTGCTCACCGCAGGCCACCAGGCTCAGCGCCATGACCAGAGCGATGATCAGTGCAAGGAACTTTTTCATTCTTGTTTTCCTCCTTTTAATATGTGACATACGGCTGAAAGTAAGGGTAAAATTTACCGTACGCCTGAACAACGGGCATAGCCCGGCATTCACACTTAACAAGGCTGGCAGTATTATACAGGAAAGCGCGCCGGATTTCAACTGAAAATGTGTGCTATCAGAAAAACTTTTGGCAGCTCCGGCTGTTACTGGTGCACCCGCGTACCGGTCTTGCCCTCGATGCCGGCGGCGGCGCCGCTGGCGCTTCGCTGCGCGAAGGCCCACGATTGGATGGCGGACGGCCATCGAGGACCTGCGGGGCGCAGCGCCGCATGGAGAGCTGCCGTGCAGAGATTACTGATGCACTCGCGTACCGGTCTTGCCCTCGATGCCGTCCCTGGCCTTTTCCAGCAGGGTGATAAGGGCGGTACGGCCGGTCTTGGATTCGGCGAACTTCACGGCGGCCTGGACCTTGGGCAGCATGGAGCCCTTGGCGAACTGGTTTTCGTCCATATACCGATAGGCCTCGGCGGGGGTCAGGTCGTCCAGCCCCTTCTGGTCGGGCTTGTTGAAGTTGATGGCCACCTTCTCCACGGCGGTAAGAATGATGAGCATATCCGCGTCCAGCAGCTCGGCCAGCAGCTCGCTGCCGAAGTCCTTGTCGATGACAGCGGGGGTGCCGGAGAGCCTGCCATCCTTGCGAATGACGGGGATACCGCCGCCGCCCACGGCGATGACCACATGGCCGGCGTCCACCAGTGCCTTGATGGAGGCCTTCTCCACGATGTCAAAGGGCTTGGGGGAGGGAACCACCTGACGGTAGCCGCGGCCGGCATCCTCTACCATGGTGTAACCCTTCTCGGCGGCGATGCGGTCCGCCGTCTCCTTGTCGTAGAAGGCGCCCACGGGCTTGGTGGGGTTCCGGAAGGCGGGATCGTCCTCGGAGACCACGGTCTGGGTGACGATGGTGGCCACGGGCTTGTCCATGCCGCGGCTGGCCAGCTCGTTGCCGATGGCCTGCTGCAGGTGATAGCCGATGTAGCCCTCGGACATGGCGCCGCACTCGGGGAACGGCATATCGGCCTTGATGGCCTTGGCCTCGGCGGCGGTGCTGAGGCCCAGATTGATCATGCCCACCTGGGGGCCGTTGCCGTGGGCCACCACCACCTCGTTGCCGGCGGCGATGAGATCCACGATGGAGCGGGCAGTCTCTGTGACCAGACGGAGCTGCTCGGCGGCGGTGCTGCCCAGCGCATTGCCGCCCAGGGCGATGACGATTCTCTTAGACATAGTTCGTTACCTCGAAAAATCAGAATAGTACCATCGGCTGACAAGGGAAAACACGCCTGCCAGCGATGTAGGGCGCGCGGAAAAAGCAGCAGCGGCGGCGATGCCGCCGCTGCTGCGGGTGGTGTATTTTAGAAGATCTTGCGGGTATTCTTGCCCTCGTCCAGCTCCATCAGAGCCTTGACGGGGTCCTTCACCTGCGCCATGAAGATCATGGCGGCGATGATGTAGGGCTTATAGGAGGCCTGCTTGTACAGAGGCACGATGTAGCGGTCGAACACGGAATTGTCCACCTCGCCCTCAGCGCAGCTCAGGCCGGTGATGTCGGCGGGCAGGCAGTGCAGATACAGCGCCTTGCCGTCCTTGGTCAGCTTCATCATCTCCTCGGTGCAGGCCCAATCCTTATGCTCGGCGTTCTGGGCCAGCAGGCGCTTCTCCAGCGCGTCGATGCCGTCCTTGTCACCGGCGGCGTACAGCTTGGTGCGCTCCTCCATGGCGGCGTAGGACGCCCAGCTCTTGGGATACACGATGTCGGCATCCTGGAAGGCCTCGGCCATGGAGTTGGTCTTGTGGAACTTGGAGCCGTACTTCTCGCAGTTCTTGCGGGCGACCTCCTCCACCTCGGGCATCACGTCGTAGCCCTCGGGATGAGCCAGCGTCACGTCCATGCCGAAACGGGTGAACAGGCCGATGACGCCCTGCGGCACGGACAGGGGCTTGCCGTAGGAGGGGGAGTAGGCCCAGGTCATAGCGACCTTCTTGCCCTTCAGGTTCTCCACACCGCCGAAGTAGTGGATGACATGGAGCATATCGGCCATGCACTGGGTGGGGTGATCCACATCGCACTGCAGGTTCACCAGGGTGGGCTGCTGCTCCAGAATACCGTCGCGGTAGCCCTCCTTCACGGCGTCCATGAAGGTCTTCTGATACTTGTGGCCCTCGCCGATGAACATATCGTCGCGGATGCCGATGACGTCGGCCATGAAGGACACCATGTTGGCGGTCTCGCGGACGGTCTCGCCGTGGGCGATCTGGGACTTCTTCTCGTCCAG
>CAKTOK010000017.1 GCA_934589835.1 uncultured Oscillospiraceae bacterium
CTGGGCATGCATATCATCGGGCCCCGCGCGACCGACCTTATCGCTGAGGGTGCGCTGGCCATCGGTGGTGAGATGACACTGGATGAGCTCATCGACACCATCCACTCTCACCCCACTGTCACGGAGACCATGCGCGAAGCCGCGCTGAACGCAGAAAAGCGCGCCATCCGCACAAAGCCTATCCGGCGTCGGGGCTGTCCATGTGCTCGATGATCGCTTTCAAGCCCTGTTTATCCCAGATGAAACGCAGCCGGACCCGTATGGCGGATAAAAAAACAAAAGACGTCCTGTTTTCCAACGAAAACAGGACGTCTTTGCGCTGCCGTGCAGCGGTATTTTGCGGCGCTGTTGGGTTACGGCGCGGCGGCTTGCAGGAACTCCCGAATCCGCTCCACACCGGCATAGAGCGTGGGCTGCTCATCCCAGACCACCAGTGTGGGGGCCAGCGTCAGACCCAGCGCAGCGACCTCGGAGGGGTGCTGCTCCGCGTCCTTTTCCTCATAGGGGATGCCCGCCGCTTGCAGCAGCGGCTTTACGATACGGCAGTTAGGGCAGGTGGAGGTGACGTACAGGGTACACGAGGCGCCGCCGCTGCGGCGGGGCCGCGGGGGAATGTCCGCTGCGGCGGGGCAGACCGGCGCGCCGCCTACCTGATACGTTCTGCGGTCCTGATACTCCTGGCTCTTGCCGTCGTTCCAGTTCTGCACCGGCCGGTAGTAGCCGGTGATGCGGCTGTATACCTCCGCCTCTCTCCCGCACACCGGGCAGGTAAACTGCTCGCCTGCGAGATACCCGTGGTCAGCACAGACGGAGTAGGTGGGGGAGATGGTGTAGTAGGGCAGCTCGTAGCGTTCCGCGATCCTGCGTACCAGCGCGGCGGCGGACTGCCAGCTGGGCAGCTTCTCACCCAGAAAGGCGTGGAACACCGTGCCGCTGGTGTACAGCGTCTGAAGCCTGTCCTGTACGTCCAGTGCCGCGAAGATGTCCTCTGTGCAGCCCACCGGCAGGTGGCTGGAGTTGGTGTAGTAGGGCGCCGCGCCCTCGTGGGCGGTGATGATGTCGGGATAGCGCGCCTTGTCGTGCTTGGCCAGGCGGTAGGCGGTGGATTCGGCGGGGGTGGCCTCCAGATTGTAGAGGTCGCCGTACTGCTCCTGATAGTCGCTGAGCCGCTGGCGCATATGGGTGAGCACCCGCACGGCGAAGTTCTGTGTTTCCTCATGGGTCAGATCCTTACGCAGCCACACGGCGTTTAGACCGGCTTCGTTCATGCCCACAAGGCCGATGGTGGAGAAGTGGTTGTCAAAGCTGCCCAGATAGCGCTTGGTGTAGGGATACAGTCCCTCGTCCATCAGCCTTGTGATGGTGGTGCGCTTGATCTTCAGGCTGCGGGCAGCCACATCCATCATGTGATCGAGACGGGAGAAGAATTCCGCCTCGCTTTGGGAGAGGTAGGCGATCCGAGGCAGATTGACGGTCACGACGCCCACTGAGCCGGTGGATTCGCCGCTGCCGAAGAAGCCGCCGCTTTTTTTCCGCAGCTCCCGCAGATCCAGTCGCAGACGGCAGCACATGGAGCGGACGTCGCCGGGCTCCATATCGGAGTTGATGTAGTTGGAGAAATAGGGCGTGCCGAATTTGGCGGTCATCTCGAAGAGCAGACGATTGTTCTCTGTTTCGCCCCAGTTGAAGTCCTTTGTGATGGAATAGGTGGGGATGGGGTACTGGAAGCCCCGCCCATTGGCATCCCCCTCAAGCATGACCTCGATGAACGCCTTGTTCACCAGATCCATCTCCGCCTGACAATCACCGTAGGTGAAGTCCATGGGCTTGCCGCCCACGATGCAGGGCTGGCCGGCCAGGTCGGCGGGAACGGTCCAGTCCAGCGTGATGTTGGAGAAGGGCGCCTGCGTACCCCAGCGGCTGGGGGTGTTGACGCCGTAGACGAAGCTCTCCACACAGTGCTTGACCTCATCGTAGCTGAGATTGTCCGTACGCACAAAGGGCGCAAGGTAGGTGTCGAAGCTGGAGAAGGCCTGCGCCCCCGCCCACTCGTTCTGCATGATGCCGAGAAAGTTCACCATCTGGTTGCACAGCGCCGATAGATGCTTGGCCGGCGCACTGGTGATCTTACCGGGGATGCCGCCCAGCCCCTCCTGAAGGAGCTGCTTCAGGCTCCAGCCGGCGCAGTAGCCGGTGAGCATGGACAGGTCGTGGATGTGCAGATCGGCGTTGCGGTGGGCGTTGCCGATCTCGTCATCGTAGATCTCGCTGAGCCAGTAGTTAGCGGTGATGGCGCCGGAGTTGGACAGGATCAGGCCGCCCACGGAGTAGGTGACGGTGGAGTTCTCCTTTACCCGCCAGTCGGACACCTTGAGATAACCGTCCACCAGCCCCTTGTAGTCCAGAATGGTGGAGCTCATATTCCGCAGCCTCTCCCGATTCCTGCGGTAGAGGATATAGGCCTTGGCCACCTCCGCGTAGCCAGCCCGCTGGAGGACAGCCTCCACACTGTCCTGAATGGCTTCCACACCGATGCGCCCGTCTTCGATCTTTCCGGCATAATCCGCCGTGACCTGCAGGGCCAGCAGATCAATCACATCGGAGGCGTAGGGAATGCCGGTGGCATCGAAGGCCTTCCTTATGGCACTGGAGATGCGGCTGATGCTGAAGTCGACGGCGCGCCCGTCTCTTTTTATCACGCAATACATGGTCGAGTCTCCTTTTTGCTTTATTGTCCGCGTATCTGCACGGAGGGGATATATGGTAAAACGCTGCGATACAGGGCGGAAATGGCCTCATGCGGCAGCGGGGCGACACCGCTGCCCAGCAGCGCGCCGGAATCGGCGAAGGGCTGGAGGAAATAGCGCTTGGCGCCTTGCAGCCATTGACCGATCTCGCGCATGGCCTCCGGCGTATGCAGCGGCGCACAGACGGTGGTGCGGAACTCGTAGTCCACAGTCCCGTTCATCAGCAGCGCGGCGCTCTCCCGTACCTGCGCCAGCACGTCCATACCGCCGCAGGTTCTGGCATACCGCGAGGGTGCGTTCTTGATGTCCATGGCCACATAGTCCAGAAGCCCCTCCCGCAGGAGCGCCTCCAGCATGGCGGGAGCGGTGCCGTTGGTGTCCAGCTTGGTGAGAAAACCTGACTGACGGATAAGGCGGAGCAGCCGGGGCAGCTCCTTGTGGAGCGTCGGCTCACCGCCGGAGATGCATACGCCGTCCAGCTTGCCGCGCCGCTGCTCCAGAAAGGCGAACAGCTCCGACTCCGGCAATCCGGACCTGCTGTGTTCCGCAGGAAGCACCATAGCTGGGTTGTGACAATAGGGGCAGCGCAGGTTGCATCCGGAGAGGAACACCGTGCAGGCAAGCCTGCCGGGAAAGTCCAGCAGCGACAGCCGCCTCAGCCCGCCTATGTTCATGCGTATCAGCCTCCCTATGTGTCACGTTTTCCTCAGTATACAATGTAATGTGTTATGTGTCAATATAAAACACAATATATTGTGTTAATGATGGGGAGCATGGCATATCACAGACAAGCAGCTTGCCATGCAATACAGCAAAAGCACCGGACAGACGGTGTTCGCGTCTGTCCGGTGCTTTTGGCCTCACAACACTACCAGTATACCATACCGCAAGAGGAGAGTCAACATTGAATGAAAGATACGGAAACAATTTGAAGCAATTTACAAATAATTGCTGAAAAATTCATGTATTATGCGAATGGATATGAAAATAAAATCTGCTATACTAAAGATACCAAGAAGAAGCAGAAAGAGGTGGATCCAATGACCTTCTGAGTTCCCCTTTCCCGCGACGGAAAGGGAAGATGGCATCCCCAGAATGTTCGGCACTCTCCGATGTTCCCCGACATGATCGGTGGCCCACCGCAGCAGCGGTGTTTGCAGATAGAGCGAGAGTGAAACCAGAGACGGCGGCAGATGCCATGAATCTGCAGAAACGCGAGGTAGCCAGCGATGACCGAGCCCAAGATGGATCAATAGACCTTGACTGCGAGACACGGAGGCGGTCAAGGGCTATTGAATTTTCTTCGGCAGCCTGCATAGCGGCGGTCCGCTGCGGCATCTGCATGCCCTGCTGACCGGCGGCATCCCTTGCATACGACCGGCAGCGCCCAGCGGCGGCGGGGCGGTCCGGATACACCCATACGGGGGAATGAGAGGTGACGGATATGTTTGATCAATATCTCGTGACAGGCGCCGCAGGCTTCCTTGGCCGGGCGGTAACGGAGGAATTGATACGGCGCGGGGAAACGGTCCGTGCTCTGGTGCTGCGGGATGATCCCTGTGCGAAGCTGCTTCCGAAAGAGGTGGATACAGTCACCGGCGATGTATGCGAAAGGGACACCCTTGCACCGTTTTTCGAGGGAGCCGGAACACACACCTGTGTGCTGCACTGTGCGGGTATCATATCGGTGGCATCCCGTCCGAGCCTGAAAATGCATCAGGTCAACGTGGACGGAACAAGAGCGGTTATCGAGATGTGTATGCAGCACGGCGTGGGCCGTCTGGTGTATGTCAGCTCCGTCCATGCAATTCCGGAGCAGCCGAGAGGGACGGTCATCACAGAGGCGTGCATGGACGCATCCGCGCCGGTAAGAGGCGAATACGCCAAGACCAAAGCCGCAGCGACCGGACTCGTCTTGGAGGCGGCGCGGAACGGCCTGCCTGCAAGCGTTGTGTTTCCCTCCGGCCTGATCGGCCCGGGCGATGTGTCGGGCGGCAGCTTCACCTCCATGGTGGAAGCGTTCCTGCGGGGACGCCTCCCGATCGCTGTTCGCGGCGGCTATGACTTCGTGGATGTGCGGGACGTGGCAAGAGGCATCGTGGACTGTGGGGCGCGCGGCGCGTCCGGAAAGGGGTATATCCTCTCCGGACAGTACATGACCATATCGGAGATGCTGCGTACCGTGGGGCAGGCGGCGCAGCTGCGGGAGCACCCTCTGTGCCTGCCGCTTTGGCTGGCGCGGCTGGCCGCGCCCTGTTATGAAGGCTATTGCCTGAGGCGGCGGCTTCCGTTGTTTTTCACCCCGTATGCTGTGGACGTGCTTGCCTCAAACGGCCGGTTCAGCCACGAGGCGGCCTCCGCAGACTTCGGCTATATGCCGAGGCCTATTACGGAGAGCCTGCGGGATATGACCGCATGGATACAGAGAGAGCATATCAAATAAGAGAAGGGAAGCGCAGCCGCGGCAAAGACCGGAGTGCGTGCGCTGAATCACGGCGCTGGTTAATGACCGGCAAAAGGGACTCGACCGTTTTACAGTCGAGTCCCTTTTCGTTATTCCGCCGGCAGGCGTACCGCCACGGTCGTACCGTCCGGCGTGCTTTCCTCTATCCGCACGCTGCCGCCGTGAAGCGCGGCGATCTCCCATACCAGAGAAAGGCCCAGACCCGCGCCGCCGTACTCCCGACTGCGGGACTTGTCTACCCGAAAGAAGGGCTGGAAGACACTCTCCCGACACGACGCCGGTATGCCGTATCCGGTGTCGGTCACACGGATGACGACCTCTGCCTCCGCCTGTGATACGGCGATCTGCACGGACCCGCCGGGGCGGTTGTACTTGACGGCATTCTCCGTCAGGTTGAACAGCAGGCGGTAGAGCAGCGTGTCGCTGCCGGTCACGGCGCCGTCGCCCTCCTGCGTCAGCGTGACGCGGCTCTTTTCCGCCAGCGGCATCAGATCCGCGAAGATCTCCTCGAGCATGGGAGCAAGCTGAACGTGGTCGTTCCGCGGAACGGCCTGCAGCCCGCTCATCTCCAGCAGCGTTTTCGTCATCAGGGTCAGGCGGCTCAGCTGCTCCCGCAGCAGAGCGAGCAGCTCCGCTGTTTCCGGCAGCACATCGGGGTGCTCATCGGTGAAGAGCTCCAGCCGCGCCTGCATCAGTGTCAGCGGTGTCCGCAGCTCGTGGGCGGCGTTGCCGATAAACTGCCGCTGGGCGGCAAAGCCCTCGTCCAGACGGTCCAGCATCCGGTTGAAGGAGCGGCTGAACTGTCGGAACTCCGGCAGCACCTCCTCTGCGAGCTTCATTTCCGGCAGATTGTCCGGCTGTACCCGCTCCACCTGCGCGGCAAAGGTACGCAGGGGCTTTAGGGCGCGGCCGCTGACAAAATAAGCCAGCACACCGCTCAGCAGCGTTACCGCCGCCGTGATATACCAATTAGTTGTGCGAAAGCGCCCCTGCGCTCCGTTGACAACGATCGTCAGCTCCTCATCAGGCGATACGAGCTGCGGGTCAAAGCTGACCGTTCCTTCGCCGTTCATCGTGACGGCGCCGCCCTGCAGGGTGTCCGCGATCGTATCCATATAGTACACGCCGGAGGAGCAGAGCAGCAGATTCATGGCAACGCAGGTAACGCCGATCAGCAGGACGGTCATCAGCGTGATGCGCCATTGCAGGCTCAGTCCTTTCATGCCTCCTCGCCTCCCATCAGGTAGCCCTCTCCGATGCGGTTGCAGATGGGATCATAGCCCAGCGCGGCGCGGAGCTTCTTGCGTAGCGCGGAGATGTGTACGCGGATGGAGTTGCTGAAGCTGTCCACGCTGTTGTCCCAGACGTGCTCCAGCAGCTCCTCCTGACTGACCGGCCGCCCCTGGTGGAGCATCAGGTACTCCAGAATCCCCGTCTCCTTGCGGGTCAGTGTCAGCGCCTGCCCGCTGACGGCGGCCGTCCGTGCGCGGGAATCAAAGGTCAGCCGTCCGCAGGTCAGCAGCACATCCTGCTGGGTGAACTGCCGCAGTGTCAGACTGCGGATGCGGGCCTCCAGCTCAGCCAGGTGAAAGGGCTTTGCCAGATAGTCGTTAGCCCCCGCGTCCAGCCCCCGTACCTTGTCCTCTACCTCGCTGCGGGCGGAGAGGATCAGTACCGGCGTCTCCCGATCCGTCCGGCGCAGGGTGCAAAGCACCGCCATGCCGTCCTGCTTCGGCAGGTTCAGATCCAGCAGCACCAGATCGTACCGCTCCGCGCTCAGCAGCTCCAGCGCTTTTTCCCCATCGTAGCAGCAGTCCACACTGTACGCCGAGCGGCGCAGGCTGCGGGCCACGGTATCGCACAGGACGCGCTCGTCCTCTACAAGCAAAAGGTGCATACAAGCCCTCCTTATCCAAAAGCCTGCCTTCATTATAGCAGAAGCAGATAAGGTTTGTGTTAAGTTTCTGTTCTTAACGCAGATTTTAACTGCGCCATGCTATGATGCTGACAGAAACAGGAAAGGGTGATGCAAATGAGCCGCAGAAAAAAGGCGGCGGCGCAGGCAGTGCTGCTGCTGGCGGGCGCGGCGATGCTGTGCTATGGCATCTGGCGCGGTGAAGCGGACACCGTGCTGAGCAAGGCCATCAAATTATGTCTGGAGTGTGTGGGCATTGGATAAGAAAGCCTCTGGTGTATCCCAGCTCCTGTCCCGCCTTCGGGGCTGGATACAGGCGGGCGCGGCGCTGTTGACCAATATACACCTGCCCAATTTTCTCAAGGGCGGGCTGTATCAGGGCGCGGGCAAGGCCGTCTGCGTGCCGGGACTGAACTGCTACTCCTGTCCGGCGGCCTCCGGTGCCTGTCCCATCGGAGCGTTTCAGGCGGTGGTGGGCTCCTCTAAATTCCGCTTCTCCTACTATATCACAGGGCTTCTCATCCTGCTGGGGGTTCTGCTGGGCCGCTTCATCTGCGGCTTCCTGTGCCCCTTTGGCTGGTTTCAGGAGCTGCTGCACAAGATCCCCACGAAGAAGCTGTCCACAAAGCGGCTGAAGCCGCTGACATATCTGAAATACGCCATTCTGCTGGTGATGGTGGTGCTGCTGCCGGTTCTGGTGACGAATCAAGTGGGCATGGGAGATCCCTTTTTCTGCAAGTATCTCTGCCCGCAGGGCGTGCTGGAGGGGGCAATTCCGCTGTCCCTTGCCAATTCCGGTATTCGGGCGGCGCTGGGCAGCCTGTTTACCTGGAAGCTCGGCGTCCTGCTGGCGGTGATCGGGCTGAGCGTGGTCTTCTATCGTCCCTTCTGCAAATGGCTGTGTCCGCTGGGCGCGTTCTACGCGCTGCTGAATAAGAGCTCCCTGTTCCAGATGAAGGTGGACAAAAACAAGTGTGTCTCCTGTGGGAAATGTGCGAAGGCCTGCAAGATGGACGTGGACGTGACGAAAACACCCAACCATTCGGAGTGCATCCGCTGCGGGATGTGCATCCGCGCCTGTCCCACCGGCGCCGTGCGCTTCCGCTACGGCTTCGGGGATGGGAAGGAAACGACAAATGAATTGAGATCGGAGGAAACAAAATGAATGTAAAGAAACTGGCCGCGCTGGGACTGGCGATGCTGATGGTGCTGATGTTGGCCGCCTGCGGCGCAAAGCAAGCGGAAAAGGGGGAGGAAACGGACAAGGAGCCGCAGACCGCCGAGGAGGCGGCGGCGCTGTACGATGAGCTGATGGCGCAGGAGAACGCCATCCAGGCAGAGAACATCGAGCTGTGGGAGAAGATCTTTCTGTCCGCCGACAAGGGCATGGCCATGATGGAGGACGGCAAAAACTACGGTGAATTTCTGCTGAGCACCATTGAAGCCGCCAAGGAGCAGTTCACCGATGAGGAGTACGAGCTGCTGAAGGAGAAGGCCACGGAAATCAAGCGTATCGAGGACCGGCTGGCCGCATTGGAGGAAAAATTCCCCAGCTTGTCCGAGACGCCCACGGAGGATGGCGGCACAAGCGTACCGGCGGGCAGCGACATGACCGCGCCGCCCGATGACGGCAGCACCGCGCAGAAGTTCCCTGCCTTTGAGGGAAAGGATCTGGACGGCAACGATGTAAAGAGCAGCGAGCTGTTCTCCGGCAGCGCCGTCACGGTGGTGAATTTCTGGTTTACCACCTGCGGCCCCTGCGTGGGCGAGTTGAGTGAGCTGGACGCGCTGAATAAGGAGCTGGCGGACAAGGGCGGCACGCTCATTGGCATCAATGCCTTCACGCTGGACGGCGACAAGGCGGCCATCTCCGACGCAAAGGACGTGCTGCAGCAGAGCGGCGCGGCGTACCGGAACGTATACTTCGCCTCCGACAGCGATGCAGGCAGGTTCACCGAGAACATCTACGCCTATCCCACTACCTATGTGGTGGACAGGAACGGCAACATCGTGGGTGACCCCATTGTGGGAGCCATCACGGAGAAGAAGCAGGCGGAGACGCTGCAGCAGCTCATCGATCAGGCGCTTGCCAACGATAAAGGCTAACTAGAAAAACGGCGGAAAAACGGCCCGCGGCAGCCGGAGAGCGATCCTCTCCGGCTGCCGCGGGCCCGATGCTTATGGAGCGATAAACGACAGCTCATGAGGGGAAGCACCACGCAGAGCACGGCGGCGGTCTTGCTGTGATGCATGAGGGCCGAAGCGCTGCATAGGGGAAAATGCGCGGAGCGGAACAGGGTGTATCTGCACGGGAGAAACGTTTTCCTGAATTGACGTTCCCAGGAACACAGAGGCTGTCAAATACGACAATTATTTCCATCTGAAACTGTGAATAACGTACATTTTGCCGATTACCGGTTGACAAAAGCTATTTTTCTGCTATATTGATACCAATATTACAGGAAAACGTTTTTCCGCGCAGTGTGCTTGCCATTCCACAATGGCATTTCCGACAATTTGACGATATGATAGGCTGCTTCGGATCAAAATGAGGCGCCGCCGAGAGAAAGAGTGTATTTGCTGATCGATTGTATGAGGTAGGACACTCGTTTTTTATCAGGGAAAAGAAAAACGTTTCGCTAAACGAAGGGAATGTGTGCATGAAGAGAAGCTGCCCTATTGAACGTCCCCCCGTAATCACCATTGCCGATGTGTCGCGGGTCGCTAACGTGTCCATGTCCACGGTATCGCATGTCATCAACGGCACAAAAAACGTGAGCGAGGAGACGCGCCAGCGGGTGATGGCTGCGATCGAGGCCACCGGCTACACGCAGAATTTCATCGCCAAGGCGCTGAAAAAGTCCGAGACAAAGACCATCGGCCTTGTGATCTCGGATATCCGGAACCGCTACTTCATCGATGTGATCTACGCCATCAACAGCGAGGCGGCAAAGCGCGGCTACACGGTGCTGCTGGCCAGCTCAGACGATAACTCCAAAACGGAGCTGGAGATCATCAAGACATTCCATGAACGGCGTGTGGATGGGATCATCCTTTCGCCTACCACAGATTCGGAGAACAATTCTGTGCCCTTCCTCAACAAGATGGGGATCCCGGTGGTCTATATCGACCGTATGCCGGCAGCCAACGGCGACTGGGTGGGCACGGAGAACGAAAAGGCCACCGAAGCGCTGGCCAATCACCTGATCAGCCTGGGGCATAAGCGTATCGCGCTTGTTGTGGGCCTGCGGGGGATCAACACGACGGAGGAGCGCATCACAGGCTACAAAAACGCGCTCAGCAACGCGGGCATCCCGTTTGACCCGCATTTCATCGTACCCGGTGAATCCAGAAGCGAGCCCTCGAAAACCAAGACCAAGGAAATGATCAGCCGGATGATGAGCACCGGCAACTGCCCGACCGCGATCATCGCCGCCAACAACCTGATGGTGTTGGGCACGATGCGCGCCCTGCAGGAGCTGGGCCTCAGAGTTCCGGAGGATATAGCGCTTGTGGCGTTCGACGATTTCGAGTGGGCCGACCTTTTCCAGCCAAGGCTGACCACCATTGTGCAGCCCTGCTACGACATCGGATCGAAGGCGGTGGAAATGCTGATCCGGCGGATACACGATCCGAATGCGACAGTCCAGAAAACATGCTTCACGCCAAAGCTCGTCGTGCGTGAATCATGTGGGATCAAACTAAAACACGGAGGATAAAAGAATGAGTACAAGTGAACGCTGGCCTGTGATAGACACTCACTATCATACAGGCGTCTGCCTGATTAACACCTTCGACGCCGAGCATGAGCTCATTCCCTGGATGGATAAGAACGGCGTGGATATACAGGTGATCTTTCAGGTGAACGAGGGCTTTGCACACCGCTCGCCGGACTGGAACCCCTACATCGGCAACGATTATATTGCCGAGATCCAGCGGATGTTCCCGGAGCGTGTGATCGGCCTTTGCACGCTGGATCCCTGGCATCAGGCGCCCAAAACGTATAACTGGCCCAAATCGAAGTTCGGCAGGCCCATGGATCTGCCGATAGGGAATGAGACGCTGGACGAGCTGGAGCGGTCCATCCTGGAGCTTGGCCTGCAGGGCATCAAGCTCCATCCGCTGGAGCACAACTTCGAGATAAACAACAAGGCGCTCATTTACCCCATCATGGAGAAGCTGACGGAGCTGCAGCGCAGGGCAGGCCGCAAGATGATCGTTGTTACGCACTGTGCGGGCGATTCCGTCAACAATACGCCCACACAGATGGCGCAGGTGGCCCGGGACTTTCCGGAGATCCTCTTCATTATGGCGCACGGCGGCTATATGTGGGCCTACGGCACAACGGCGGACGTGAGCGCGGGGATCGACAACCTGATGGTGGATCTGACGCTGAATGTAACGCCGACCACGCTGCGGCAGCTGTATCTCAACGAGGGTGCGGGCCGCTTCTGCATCGGCACGGACGGGCCGTTCGATCTGGCAACGACAAAGGAGCTGGTCGTGCGCGACCTTGTCGGTGATAACGAAGAGGATGTGCAGCTCATCATGGGCGGCAACCTTGCCAAGTATCTGGGGATCCCCAAGATAAAAACAGAGGTCTGAAGGAGGAACGAAGAATGTCCGAATATCGTTGGCCTGTGATCGATACGAATTTTAAGATCGGCGTGAACATGAGAAGCACCTGTGTGGCGGAGGAGGACCTGATCCCCTATCTGGATGAAAACGGGATCGATATCCAGATGGTGTTTCAGGTAGATGAAGGCTTCACTCACCACACCCCTGCGTGGAATCCCTACATTGGCAACGACTATGTTGCCAAGATCCAGAATCTGTTTCCGGACAGAGTATTCGGCCTGGCCACCGTGTGTCCGTGGAACGATGCGCCCAAGACGTGGAACTATCCGCCCTGTGATGCGGGGAAGCCGTTTACGCTGCCGGTCGAAAACGAAGCGACGCGGGAGCTGAACCGCTGCATTCTGGAGCTGGGGCTCAAGGGGCTGCGTATGAACCCCATCGAGCACAACTACGAGCTGAATAATAAGGATGTCGTTTACCCCATGCTGACCCGCCTGACCGAGCTGCAGCGGGAGACGGGGAAGGTGCTCCCGGTCGTTGTCCACGGCTCGGGCGACAGCGGCAACAATACGGCGCTGCAATTTGCGTGTGTGGCGGATGATTTCCCGGAGCTTATCTTCATCATGGTCCACTCCGGCTTTATCTGGTGCTACGGTACCACCGGCGAGATCGCGCCGGGCCACCCCAACCTGCTGCTGGATCTGACCGGCAATCTGGGACCGTACTCGGTGATCGACGCATACCGCCGGTGCGGCGCGTCCAAATTTACCATCGGTACCGACGGCCCGCTGGGCATTCCGGCCATCAAGGAAAAGATACTGGATGTCTTTGTGGGCGACAATGATGAAGACCGTCAGCTCATTCTGGGAGGCAACCTCGCGCAGCGCCTCGGTATAGGAAAGATCAGGGTAGGGTGAATTCCATGAACCAGAAAGAATTGCAAAGCACAGCGTCGGCTCATACGGATGGCAGCGGCAGGCTGGAGATCGAGCACGTCTGCATCGACTTCAGCACGGTCAGCGGCGGAACGATGCGGGCGCTGGACGACATCAACCTGACCGTTGAGCACGGTGAGCTGGTGGCCGTCGTTGGCCGGAGCGGCTGCGGCAAGACAACACTGATGAACATTGTTGCGGGACTGGTCAAGCCGACGGCCGGCACGTGTAAGCTCAACGGCCGCGAGATCCAGGGGCCCTCCAGAGAGCGCGGCGTCGTGTTTCAGGCAGAGACGGTGTTCGGCTGGAAGCGTGTGAAGGACAATTTGGACTTCGCGCTGGAGCTTGGCGGTGTGGCCAAGCAGGACCGGCCTGCGCTGGTGGAGCAATATCTGAAGCTGGTGAAGCTGGACAGCTTTGCCAACTTCTATCCCAAGGAGCTGTCCGGCGGCATGAAGAAACGCCTTCAGATCGCCATGGTGCTGGCCAACAAGCCGCAGCTTCTCCTGATGGACGAGCCGTTCGGGCCGCTGGACTATGCCACCAAGGTGGAGCTTCAGCTGGAGGTCGAGCGCATCCGTCTGGAAAATCCTCTTACCACCTTTTTTGTTACGCACGATGTAGAGGAGGCCACATTTGTGGCCGACAGGATCATCATGATCGAAAAGGGACGCATCATCGAAGAGCTCAAGGTCGATATCCCCAGACCGCGTCCCGTTGAGGTACGCAACTCCCCTGAGTTCCACGCGATCTCCGACTACCTGTTGGGGAAGCTGCTGGAGCTGAGCGACGTAAAGGTCGGAGGAGACGCATGAAAGCGAAATACGCAAGGAAGATCTGTGCGATCTTGTTCCTCGTGCTGGTCTGGGAGGCAGCCGCGCTTATCGCGCGGGCGGCCAGCCAGTATGCGGCGATCCTTGTTCCGACATGGGGCACTGTGTTCGGTGAGGAGCTGCCCGGCTTTGCCTCCTTCCGGGGCGGCGCGGCGCCCAACTACGCGGATGCGCTCATCGTTCTCGGACAAAACTCCCTGATCACCATACGCCGCGTCCTCCTCGGACTGCTGGTGGGCGGTGTGACCGGCGTTCTGACGGGAATCGTGATCGGCCTGCGGCCCACGCTTCGCGGAATGTTCTATCCCGTTGTGCGCCTGCTGTGCAATATCCCGCTGCTGGCGCTCATCGCGCTGTTCCTCGTGTGGTTCGGCGGAAAAGAGCAGGGCATTGTGATCTATATCGCCTTTGGCCTCTGGATCATCTATACGACCAACGTGATCGAGGCCATCGACCGCGCCGACAGGACCAGGATCAACTTTGCCAGAACGCTGGGGGCCAGCAATCGGAAGATTTATACGAACGTCATCCTGCCGATGATCGTGCCGAACATCATCAACGCCAGCAAGGTGGCGCTGGGTGTTGCGTGGGCAGTGGCGCTGGGCGGCGAGTTTCTGGCCGCACAGGACGGCCTTGGCCGGCTGCTCATACTCTCGCAGCAGTATATGAAGACCGGACGTATGCTCATTATCCTGATCCTCTTTATCATCCTGACCGGCCTTTTCAGCTGGCTGCTGAAGCTGGTGGGAGACAGACTTACAAGATGGATGCCCAAGGGCTGAAATACAAAAAAAGAAGGAGAAAAGAAAAATGAAGAAAACCCTGAGAATTTTGAGCCTTGTGCTTGCCGCACTGCTCATGCTCACCGCCTGCGGGAAGGTGGAGACGCCGCCCGCCGACGAAGGCGGCGCGGATGCCGTTGAGTATGGCACGATCCCCCAGGTTTCCCTCAAGTTCGCCACAGAGCCGTATCCTGACCACACCATCCCCTATATCGCGGTGGATCAGGGCTGGTTTGAGGAGGTAGGCATCACCCTCAGCCAGGTCGACAGTGTTGATGCAGACAAGCTCCCCTCCGTCATGGTAGCCGGCAGCTATGATTTCGCGTCCGGCGCACCCTCTCTGTTTATCCCCTCCATGAGACAGGCGGGCTTTACGACGTTCTGCTTCTCCAATCTCTTCCTGGGCTATTCCATCATGGCGCCTGCCGGCACAAAGACCTACAGTGACTTTGTTGCCGAGGGTCAGGAGCCTGCCGAGGCCATCGTCTCCGTCATGGCGCAGATGAAGGGCCAGACCTTTACCTATCCCTCCGAGTCCGCGATCAAGCCCTTTATCGACCTGTGTCTGGAGAAGGGCGGCCTGACGATGGACGATTTCAAGAGCGAGGTTCTGGATGACTCCAACGGCGTTGCCCTCATGCTGGCAGGCCGCGCACAGTTTAAGGTCGGCGGCGTGCCCGCTACGGCGACCCTGACCTCCAACGGCTTTATCCCCATCCTGTCCTCCGCGGATATTGCTTCCGCCGCCGCCCCCTCTGTGGACTCCGTCGAGATCCGCAGCATCCTTCACAACGGCTGGACCACGACCAAGGAGTTTGCTGCCAACAACCACGACACCATTCTCCGTCTGGCCTCCGTCTGCTTCAGAATGAACCAGTATGTCCACGATAACCCCGCCGAGGCCGCGGCGATCCACGTGAATTACGTGAACTCCATCGCCGGCACCAACTTCACAACGGAGGAGGTCGAGGGCCTGTATGCATCCGTGCTGCCGCTGTATACCTTCGATATGCAGAAGGACTGGATGGAAAACACCTCCGACCCCCTGTACTGGGAGTATGAGATCGGCTCTACCATCAAGATGTATGAGGAGCAGGGGATGTTCAACGCCGGCGAGTTTACGCCTGCCGATATCGTCAGCGCCAATACGGTGTATGAGGAGCTGAAGGAGCTGCGCGCTCAGGCGGATGCGAACCTTGCCAAGCTGGCTGATGCGGAGGGCCAGGCGGCCGAGCTCAAGACGAAGGCGGAGTACCAGTATTCCATCTTCAACTACCTTGATGCCGCCAACTTCTCCGCGCAGGCGCTGGAGCTGATGGGCGCGTAAGCGTACCCGCGGCGCAATGTTTGACCGACAGCCGGCGGCGCGGTGCCGCGCCGCCGGCTTCCTTACGCATGGGAGTTGACTTATGTACGAAAAAACAAGCAAAAAGAAGAGAACGTGGCTCGCCTCCCTTGGCTTTCTCATCCTGCTGTGCATTTGGGTGGCGGCGAGCCTTATCGTAGGGGAGACCAGAATGCCCCTGCCCACCACGGTGGCCTATCGCTTTGTCACAAGCGCGTTTTCCAATCCGCAGATACAGTTTCAGGGCGCGGGCTCGCACGGCTTCATGCCCCATGTGCTGGCGTCCCTGCTGCGGTATCTGATCGGTGTGCTTTCCGGAACGGCGCTGTCCTTCCTGTGCCTGTTTCTCATCGCGCGGTATAAGCTGTTCAGCGATCTGTTTATCCCGCTGGTGGATGTTCTCCGCGCCATTCCGCCGCTGGCCCTTGCGCCTTTTTTCCTGCTGTGGTTCGGCACGAGTCAGGGCGGCATCATCGCCATCATCGTTTTTTATTCGTTTACCATGATATTTGTAGCCGGTGCGGAGGCGCTGGAGCGGATCGATCCGGTGCTCGCCAACTTTACCCGCACCATGGGCGCCGGCGAGACGGTGATCGCCCGCCGCGTCATCCTTCCCAGCTTGCTTCCCGCCATGGCCGGACCGATCCGCGTGGCATACAGATGGAGCTGGGGCCTTGTGATCGTGGCGGAGCTTCTGGGCGCGCACAGCGGCATCGGCCGCATTCTGAACGCCTTTATCGCGCTGCTCGCCACAGATCTGGTGGTCGTCGGTATCCTGTGGGTGCTGCTGCTGGCGCTGGGCATGGAGTGGGTGGTCGATCGCTGCCTTCACTCGCTGCTGAGATGGCATTCAGGGGAGGAATGATATGAAAGAATATTCTGTGATCTCTCTCGGCGAGGCGCTGGTGGACTTTGTCCCCGTTGACGGTACGCTTCCCGGCAGATTCAACGCGCTTCCCGGCGGCGCGCCCACCAATGTGGCGTGCGGCCTTGGCCGGTTGGGCCTTTCGGTGGCGCTGATCGCACGGATAGGCAGCGACCCGCTGGGCCGGTGCCTGCTTCAGACGCTGGAGCAGTATGCGGTGGATGACGCTTATGTCCAGATCGACCCGCAGCGGTTCACCACCGTCACCATCGTCATGCCAAAATCCGAGGATATGCTCCGCTATGCGATCTATCGCAGCGGCAGCGCAGACGGCGCCCTCAGCTTTCAGGAGATCCCGGCGGAGCTGTTCTCCCATGCACGGGTGCTGCATTACGGCAGCCTGTGTATGGCCAGCGAAAGCTCGCGCCAGACAACGCTGCTGGCGATACAGGCAGCGAAGGACCACGGCATGATGACCTCCGTCGATGTCAACCTGCGTCCCAATTCCTGGAAAAGCGGCGCACAGATGGCGCAGGAGGCCCGACGCCTCGTGGAGCTGAGCGACATCGTCAAGCTGACGCTGGATGAGGCGCGGCTTCTGGCACTGGATATGGCAGCGCTTACAAGGGCGGGCAAGATCGTCATCGTGACGGACGGCGCAAACGGCGCCTCCATCCACGCGGACGGCATATCCGTGAGCCGCCCCGCCATGGACGTGGACGTGCTGGACGTTACAGGCGGCGGCGATGCGTTTATGTCGGCGTTTCTGTACTTTTACACCACACACTGCGGCGCAATGCCGTTGCGGGAGCTCCTCGGTGAAGCGCTGAGCTTCTGCGTCGCGTCAAGCTCCGTGGCGATACAGCGCTATGGCGGGATCTCAAGCCTGCCCACATTAGAAGAGATACATGAGCTGGAGGCGAAAAACACACAATGAAGCTTATTTATGCAAAAGACTACCAGCAGATGAGCGCGGCGGCCGCGCGGCTGTTGGCCGCGCAGATCCTTGAGAAGCCCGACGCTGTGCTGGGCCTTGCCACAGGCGGTACGCCTGTCGGCACCTATCGGGAGCTTGTGCGCCTCTGCGGCGAGGGGCTGGTCTCCTTCCGCGGCGTCCACACGGTGAATCTGGACGAGTACTGCGGGCTTTCCGGCGAGCATCCCCAGAGCTTCCGCTATTTTATGAACGAGAATCTGTTTTCGAAGGTGGATGTCCTTCCGGAAAACACCAATATCCCCGACGGTATGGCGAAGGACGGCGCCGCCGAGTGCCGCCGCTATGAGGAACTGATCAGCCGCCTTGGATCGGTGGATCTTCAGGTGCTGGGCATCGGCAACAACGGCCATATCGGATTCAACGAGCCGGATCAGGTGTTCTCGAAGGGCGTGGTGTACACATCGCTGACGAACGAAACCGTTCGTGCGAACGCCCGCTTTTTCGACCGCGTGGAGGATGTGCCCACCAGCGCCTATACCATGGGCATCGACGTCATCATGCGCGCACGCCGGCTTCTGCTGCTGGCAAACGGACAGGGAAAGGCGGAGATCATGTACAAAGCGCTCTGCGGTCCCATCACGCCGGCTGTTCCGGCCAGTGCCCTGCAGCTGCACAGAGATCTGACGGTGATCGTGGACGAGGCTGCCGGTGAAGTCCTGAAGGGTCACGGCTGTGAGGGGGAGGTACTGTAATGGTCATTGATACGCACGCACACGTTTTTTTCTTGGATTCCTTCATTGATTATGACAACAAGCCGCTGTTCCAGTATATGGACGAGCAAAAGGTGGACATCTGCTCCTGCATCGCGGCTGCCAATAAGGAGAATGACGGCGTCATCGAAAATGTCCGGAAATATCCGGATAAGCTCTTCGGGATCGGGTATGTCAACGTGCACGATATGGACCGCTCGCTGGCAAATCTGCGCCGCTATGCCGCCGAGGGCATTTTTCGGGGCATCAAAATGCACCCCTATGTAGAGGATTACGTCATTGACGATCCCGCGCTGGATCCCCTGTATGAGACGTGTCTGGATCTGGATATCCCGCTGCTGTTTCATACCGGCATCGTGACGTTCAGCACATGGCCCTCCGATGAGCCGGGCAAGGTCAAGCCCACAAAGTATAACTGCATCGGCTTTCCCAATCAGTTTGCGACGGTGCTGGAGAAGTACCCTAAGCTCAAGATCGTCTTTGCCCACTGCGGCGGAAACTTTTACCGCGAGCTGCTGTGCCTGACGGAGCGTTTTGAGAATGCATATCTGGATACCGCCTGGCTGCGCCACTATGCAGAGCGGGCGTTTCCCACGGTGGATATTCACGACTGGATCGAGCACGCGGTAAAAATCGCCGGCTCCGAGAAGATCCTCTTTGCCGGCGAGGGCACGCTGCCCGGCGACATCCGCCAGTGCCGTCTCACCGATGAGCAAAAGGAGAATATTCTCTGGAAAAATGCGGCAAAGCTCTATAAGCTGAAGGTGTGAGGTGCAGACGATGGATATCAGGATCAAAGGCCTTGCCCATGTGGGCATCCCCACGTCCGATTTGGAGGCCAGCCGGAAATTCTACGAGTCCCTGGGCTTCCGCACGCTGGTATACGCGCCGGAGCTGGAGGGGAACAACTTCCTCTTTATGGAGTGCAACGGCGTGATCATCGGCCTTCCGCAGTCTCTTGACGCCGATACCCGCGCCCTTGCGGGCACGAAGGGCGCCGGCGATATCGACCATTTCGCGCTGTATGTGGACGACATCGAGGCCACATACGAGGAGCTGAAGCGCCGCGGCTGCCAGTTCGTCACGGATGGCATCGTGTATACAGCGGCCTGGGAGCCTAAATCCTGCCGCTGCATGATGATCTACGGACCGGACCATGTGAAGATCGAATTTGTGGAGATGAAGTGACCGCACTGCGAAAATAGGGAGCTGCACTGCAAATACGAAAAAGCCTCGGATGCCTTGCCGTGCAAGGTATCCGAGGCTTTTCTCGGCAGCCATGAGGCTGATCCGGGGGAAAAGGATTGTCAAGCGGAGAGCCGCTTGCTATACTGAAGAAAAAAGCCGGTTTGCAGCCAACAAAGGAGATGGGGCTATGGCACGCTGCGTGGCAGAGGAACTGGAGGAGCTGATCCGCGGGATCAGCTCAGGAAGAGAGCGGACGATCGTGGCCATCGATGGGCGGTGCGCCGCGGGAAAGACCACGCTGGCGGCGGAGCTGCGGCGGCGGTTGGACTGCACGGTGTTCCACATGGACGACTTTTTCCTGCGGCCCGTGCAGCGGACGGCGGCGCGGCTGTCGACGCCGGGGGGCAATGTGGATTATGAGCGGTTTGCGGAGGAGGTGCTGCTGCCGCTGCGGCAGGGCGGAGACGTGGTATACAGGCCCTACCGCTGTGCGGCGGGACGTCTGGGCGATGCCGTTACGGTCACGCCGGAGCGCATCGTTCTCGTGGAGGGCTGCTATGCCTGCCATCCGGCGCTGCGGGACAGCTACGACCTGCGGGTGATGCTGACTGTTGCACCGGAGGAGCAGCTGCGGCGTCTGCGTCTGCGGGACCCGCAGAAGGCGGAGATGTTCCGGCAGAAATGGATCCCGCTGGAGGAGCTGTACTTCGCGAGCTGCGGCGGCCCGGAGGCGTACGACTGGATCGGCAGGACCTGAGCACAGCAAAGAAAGTGCGCCGGCGGGTCAGCCGGCGCACTTCTGCATAAAAGCGGAAAAGGGTGGGATCACTCTGCGGCGTCTGCGGGGTTCTGCTTCAGCTTGCGCCATAGGGTGGAGTAGGAGATCCCCAGCATTCTTGCGGCGGCAGCCTTATTGCCGCCGCATTTTTTCAACGCGGTCAGGATGGCGGTGTGCTCCGCATCCTGCATACGCAGGGAGGAGGGAAGAGCCGGCTGGGCTTCGGCGGGGTCCTCTGCGGGGAGCCGCAGGTTGCAGCGCCGCATGGTGTCCAGCGTCAGCGTCGTACCGTTTTCCAGAATGGTCATGCGCTCGATGATGTTGCCCAGCTCCCGAACATTGCCGGGGAAGGTGAAGCGCTTCAGGGTCCGGAGCACATCGTCGGAGATCTTCTGCACATTCTTCTGGTGCTTTTTCGAGAAGGTCCAGACAAGAGCCTGCGCCAGCTGCTCAATGTCGCCCGGGCGGTCCCGCAGCGGCGGGAGGTCGATCTCCAGCACGGAGAGACGGTAGTAGAGGTCGGCCTTGAATTTGCGCTCCTCGATGAGCTGCAGCAGGTCCCGATTGGACGAGCAGATCACGCGCACATCCACCTGAATGAGCTTATCGCCGCCGACCCGCATGAATTCCCCCTCCTGAATGACGCGGAGCAGCTTGGCCTGCACGGAGATGGGCAGCTCGCTGATCTCATCGAGAAAGATAGTGCCCTTGTTGGCGATCTCAAACAGGCCCTGCTTGCCCTCTCGCGACGCGCCGGTAAAGGCGCCCTTCGCGTGGCCGAACAGCTCGCTTTCAATGAGGTTTTCCGGCAGCGTGGCGCAGTTGATGGCCACGAAGGCCTCGTTTTTCCGTTTGCTGGCATTGTGGATGCTCTGGGCAAAGACCTCCTTGCCCGTACCCGTCTCGCCACAGATCAGAATGGCGCTGTCGTAGGGGGCGTAGGCCTCGGCCTGGGCCTTGACCTGAAGAATGGTGGGGCTGGCGCCCACGATGTCGCTGAAATGCTTCTTGGCGGTGAAGCCCTTGTCGATGACGGCCTTCCGCACCTGCAGCTCCAGATCGCGGATCTCGGACATCTGCTTGATGGAGATGACGCTGCCCCGCTGGAGACCGCCCAGCGTGACCGGCAGCTCCCGCAGAATGACAACGGTGCTGTCGGAGGGGGAGCCGGTCTTCCAGTCCACATTCTCCACATTGAGGATGCCGCACTCCTGCATGGCGTCCTCCAGCACGCGGCCCAGAAGCTCCTCCTCCGGCCGCTGGAACGTCTGGATAGCGGTGGGGTTGATGTTGAAAATGCGGCGGTTCTGGTCGATGGCGATGATGGCGTCGGAGCTGGCCTGCAGGATGGCGCGGTCCAGCTCGTTCCGCTGCTCGCGCTGCAAGATCGTGTTCAGCAGCGTCTGGGCATTCTGCACCGTGGCCTCGATGATAAGCTCGTCGGCGTCAAATTCCAGACCGTATTTTCCGGCCTGCTTTACATAGGCCACCATGGAGTAGCCGCCGATGAACACGTTGTAGCCGGCGTCGATCATATCCTGCGCCTGCTCCTCTACGGTGCGGCCCAGCTTCAGCTGGTAAAAATCGATGCGCTGGGGGTCCTCGCCGATGAGGGCCAGACTGCGCCGGATGTAATGGTGCAGAGACTGGGTACCCAGATGCACGATCCGGCCGGGCAGCTGCAAAGCGGCTCTGGCGGTGGCCAGCGCGTCCAAACCGCTGAAGGGAAGGTCGATGGCGGGGATGGCCAGCTCCTTGCGGATGTTCTCCAGCGTCAGACCGTGGCTCACGATAAGCTTGACCCCTCTGGGGATCAGCTCCCGCGCCAGCTCCACGGCCTCCCCCGTGGAACGGAGGTACACCGGATAGTCCAATCCCATTTTCTCCAATGCGGACTTCACGCTCTCCACGACGGGGATGTTCGGAATGATGAAGGTGATACGGTAATCCATGGCGTCCTCCTTGTGTGTCGGATTGTGCTATTTCATTCTACAACATGAAAGTGTCAAAATGCAATACTGAAATAGGCGAAGCAAAGAAAAAACGGCGAAAAATACGCTTTTTCGGGGGATGCCGCCGTTGGCATGAGTTTTGCATAGTAATTAGCAGAAGGTTTTCCCACGGATCACCCAAAATCAAGGAGGTCAATATGCTTAAGAAGTATCATGGTATCATCCCCCCCATTATCACGCCGGTAGACGCCCGTGAGAACGTGGACGAGTCGGGATACCGGCAGCTGCTGGAGTACTGCGTACAGGGCGGTCTGCACGGCATTCTGGTAGCCGGCACCAATGGCGAGACCATGGCGCTGACCCAGAAGGAGCGCACCCGCGCCATCCGGATCACGCTGGAACAGATCAATGGCCGCATTCCCGTTATGGCAGGCTGCATGGACACCAGTACCCGCCGCGTCATCGAAAACATCAAGGCGGCGCAGGACGTGGGTCTGACCTGCGCGGCGGTCACCTCCGTGTTCTATGACCGCCATACCTCTCAGGATGAGACGGTGCGCCACTTCGAGCGCATCCTGCAGGAGACCGATATCCCCGAGCTGATCATCTACAACATTCCTCCCTTTACCGGCATAAAGCTCACCGGCGCGACCATCATCAAGATCGCCAAGCTGGACAAGCGCATCGTCGGCTGCAAGGATAGCTCCGGCGACTTCACCAGCTTCCTGCAGGTCATGCATGAGTTCAATGACGACCCCAACTTCTCCACGCTCAGCGGCGCCACGGCGCAGGCCCTCACCGAGGTGCTGATGGGCGCCGACGGCTTTGTTCCCGCGCTGGCTGCCTGCTTCCCGGAACTGTTTGTGGACGCCTACAACGCAGCCAGAAGCGGCGACATCGCCCTGACCTGGAAGTACGACGCGCTGCTGCGCGAGTCCTCCAAGATCCTGGGTATGACCAAGAACGGCACGGCCGCCGCCAAGTACGCCATCTCCCTGCGGGGCTTTACCGACAAGCGCGTGATGTGGCCTCAGGACTTTACCTCTCCCGAGGAGGAGGCCAATATCGCCAAGAAGGTCAAAGAGGTGGACGAGCTGTACGCCGATTTCAAGAAGAGCCTGCAATAACAGCGGAACGAAAACGGAAAACGTGGTGAAAATATGAAGAAAGTATTGTATATCCAGCCCATCCATGCCGCCGGTATGGATATGCTGCGTGAGAAGTACAACGTGGTGGTGGCCAACAATGAGGACAAGGCGTTCCTCATGGAAGCCGTCAAGGATGCCAGCGCCATCGTGACCCGCCTGACGGACGTGGACAAGGACATCATCGCCGCCGGTACGAAGCTGGAGGCCATTGCCAAGAACGGCATCGGCGTGGACAACATCGATGTGGCGGAGGCCAACGCCCGCGGTATCGCGGTGCTGACCACCGGACACGCCAACACATGGTCCGTGGCGGAGCACACGATGTTCGCCGTGGGCGCGCTGTACAAGCGCCTGACCTATTTTGACAACGCCATGCACGCCGGCAACTGGAAGTGCCGCGACGAGGGCGGCTTCACCGATGTGGAGGGTCAGGTATTCGGCATCGTGGGTCTGGGCCGCATCGGCCAGATGGTGGCGGAGCTGGCAAAGGCTTTCCGCATGGAGGTGCTGGTGTTCGACCCGTTCCTGCCCCGCGAGAAGATCGAGAGCATGGGCTGCCAGTGGGCGGAGAGCTTCGATGAGCTGTGCAGACAGGCCGACGTGATCTCCCTGCATATGCCGCTGACGCCGGAGAACACCCACATGATCAACGACCACTCCCTGTCGCTGATGAAGCCCACCGCATTCGTCATCAACTTCTCCCGCGGCATGATGGTGGATCTGGACGCACTGTACCGCGCGCTGTCGGAGAAGAAGATCGCCGGCGCCGCGCTGGACGCCTTTACGCCGGAGCCTCCCGATTTCAGCCATCCCATCTACAAGCTGGACAACGTGCTGCTGTCCCCCCATACCGCCGGTATCTCCGAGGCGGCCCGCCGCCGGATGTCCATTCAGGTGGCAAAGGGCATCGACGATGTGCTCAGCGGCCGCGTTCCCGAGTGCTGCGCCAACAAGATGGAGATCTTCCATGTGCAGTAAAGCGCCTGCACCCTCACGCAAAAGCAAATTCCACGGCATCAGCAGATGGCCGGCACGGCAGTGGCTGTCTGTTTATGTAAATAAAACCAAAATTTATTTGAAGGAGAAAGAACATGAAAAAGATGAAGCGAATCTTTAGTCTTGTCCTCGCCCTCGCGATGGCCCTGACGCTGGTGGCCTGCGGCAACCAGCCCGCCGATCCCGACACCGAAGGCAACGGCGACACCCAGCAGCAGACCAAGCTGGATTGGCCCAAGAAGAACATCACCATCATCTGCCCCTACTCCGCCGGCGGCGGCAGCGACCTGATGAGCCGCGCGGTGGCCGATGAGCTGGCCAAGCGTCTGGGCGTCTCCGTTGTGGTTGACGACAAGCCCGGCGGATCCGGCTCCATCGGTATGCAGCTGTTGGCTGCCTCCAAGAACGACGGCTACACCCTGATCCTCACCGCCTGCGGTGCCTGTACGCTGTCCCCGTGGCTGAACGACGTGACCTACACCGATGAGAGCTTCGCCCCCATCTGCCAGGTCTCCGCGTCTCCGTCCTTCATCTGCGTCCGCAAGGATTCCGGCATCACCACCTTCGATGAGCTGGTGGAGAAGGCCAAGGCCAATCCCGGCACCATCACCGTCGGCTCCTCCGGCGCCGGCTCCTCCCACCACATCGGTCTGGCGGCTCTGGGCCTGGGCCTGGCTGACGACGCCAACCTGTTCCAGCACATCGCCTACGGCGGCGGCGCTGAGGCTGTCACCAACCTGCTGGGCGGCCACGTTGACGCTACCGCTACCATCTGGTCTGAGGTCTCCGCTTACATCGAGTCCGGCGACTTCATCCCCCTGTTCTGCAACGGCCCCGAGACCCCTGACTTCGCCGGCGATCTGCCCTGCGCCGCTGACTACGACCTGACCTCCGACGGCGGCACCTGGTACGCCTTCGCGGCTCCCGCCGGCACCGATCAGGCCATTGTTGACCTGCTGGAGACCACCATTCTGGACATCATGGCCCAGCCTGAGACGGTCCAGACCTTCGAGAATCTGGGCAACCCCGTGGTCCTGCTGGGCCAGAAGGAGATCGCTGAGAAGTGGAGCAGCGGCTACAAGAACGCGGAGACCACTCTGAAGGCCATCGGTATGCTGTAAGCGCATCGCGCCGCAGCACAAGACGATTTCAAAGCACATCACGGAACGGCCAGCGGGGGATGGCAGCATCCCCCGGGCCGCTCCGGCCCGCTGGAAAAGGAGAAAGAATAAGATGGATCTGAATCTGAAAGGCAAGGTCGTTGCCATCACCGGCGGCACCACCGGCATCGGCGCGGAGGTAGCCCTTGGCTTCGCCCGCGAGGGCTGCAAGGTTGCCGTGTGCGGCAGAAGCGAGACCAAGATCAAGGAATTCGAGGAGATGTTCGCCAGAGAGGGCTTCGAGGCCCTGACCTGCAAGACCGACGTCTCCGTCAACGAGGAGCTGAAGGCGTTCGTCACCGCCGTGGTGGAAAAATTCGGACGTCTGGACGTGTTCATCAACAACGCAGGCATCAATTTCAGAAAGCCCTTCGATACCGTGACAGAGGAAGAGTGGCATCGACTGGTTGATATCAACTTCAAGAGCGTCTTTTACGGCACGGCCTACGCTGCCGAGGAGATGCGGAAAACCGGCGGCGGTGTGATCCTCAACACCTCCTCCTTCACCTCTACGATCCCCACCTGCGGCATCGCCCTGTACTCTGCGGTCAAGGCCGGTGTGGATCAGCTAACGCGTGTATTCGCCGCAGAACTGGCGGCTGACCATATTCGTGTCAATTCGATCCAGCCCGGCATGGTGGTGACGCCGCTGACCCGTGAGAACTGCGAAAAGAACAACGACAAGCTGGTCAGCGCCATCGCCATGAAGCGGCTTGCTTATCCCAAGGATATCGTGCCCGGCTATCTGTTCCTGGCCTCCGATCAGGCGGAGTATATCGACGGCTTCACCATGCAGATCAGCGGCGGCAAGTTTGCAACGCAGAATCCCCATTACAGCTACCGTGCGGAAGGCGAGACCTATTGAGCCGCACAAGATTGGAGTAACGTATGAAAAAATATTGCAGTCTGAATGTATTCGTCAGCCTGTTCCTGACCGTTCTCGGCGCTGCCTGGCTGGTCCTGTGCTACAAGATGAAGGGCGCGGGCATCGGCGACAGCTCCACCTGGGGCACCGGCGCGACGATCCCCAAGTTTATTCTCTACGTCTTCATCGCCCTGAATATCTGGGTCTTCATCAGCGAGATCCTCGCGGCCGGCAAGCGTCAGGCCGCGGAGACGCAGGATCCCAAGGCCAACCGCGGCGCGCTGGTGGTGGTGCTGGAGATCGTGGCCCTGCTGGTCTACTCCTTCGTGATGGAGTACATCGGCTTCATCATCGGCACCATCGCCCTGATGGTGGTGACCATGCTGCTGCTGGGTGAGAAGAACAAGATCCTGCTGGCCGCCGTGCCGGTGGGCTTCACCGCGTTCCTGTATGTGGTCTTCCAGTATGCCCTGAAGATCACCATCCCCACGCTCTTTATCTAAGGAGGAACACAGATGAGTATTTTTGCTACGATGAGCTGGACCGTGCTCCCGCTGTGCCTGCTGGGCACGGCTGCCGGTATCGTGTTCGGCTTCCTGCCCGGCCTGTCCGCCACCATGGGCGTGGCCCTGCTGATGCCCTTCACCTTTAACATGGGCATCATGGACTCCATGGCGCTGCTGCTGGGCGTGTACTGCGGCGGCATCTACGGCGGCAGCATCACCGCCATCCTGATCCGCACCCCCGGTACGCCGGCGGCAGCCGCCACGGTACTGGACGGCTATCCCCTGACACAGAAGGGCAAGGCCAAGGAGGCCCTGTCCGCCGCCACGCTGGGCTCCACGCTGGGCGGCCTGTTCAGCTGCGTCATCCTGATCCTGCTGGCCCGCGTTGTGGCCGCCGTGGCGCTGAAGTTCGGCGCGCAGGAGTATTTCGCCGTGGGTATCTTCGGCATGAGCATGGTCACCGCCCTGTCCGGCAAGAACCTGCGTAAGGGCATTATCTCCGCGCTGCTGGGCCTGATGCTGTCCACCATCGGTATGGATGCCATCTCCGGCGCCACCCGCTTCACCCTGGGCAACACCTACATGATGGCCGGTATCGAGACCGTCACCGCGCTGGTGGGCCTGTTCGCCATCTCCGAGATCTTCCAGAAGGTGCAGAAGGGCCGCGACGAGCAGAAAAGCACCGTGGAGGCCTACACCGGCAAGAACCTGAGCCTGTTCCGCCTCATCAAGGAGCATCCCGTGAACCTGCTGCGCTCCTCTGTCATCGGCACCATCGTGGGCATCATCCCCGCCACCGGCGGCGGCACGGCCTCCTGGATGAGCTACAACGAGGCGCGCCGCGGCTCCAAGGATCCCGACAGCTTCGGCAAGGGCAATCTTGACGGCGTTATCGCCTCCGAGACCGCCAACAACGCCGTGACCGGCGGCGCGCTGGTGCCCCTGCTGGCACTGGGCGTCCCGGGCGATACGGTGACGGCTGTCCTGCTGGGCGCGCTGATGCTCCAGGGCGTCACCCCCGGCCCCATGCTGTTCGTGGACCATGTGGACACCGTCAACGGCATCTATGTGCTGATGATCATGGCCAACATCTTTATGTGCATCCTCGGTATGGTGGGCGTCAAGCTGTTCCTGAAGGTGCTGAAGGTCCCCTCCAGCGCTCTGACGGCCTGCGTGCTGGCGCTGTGCTGCATCGGCGCCTTCGCCGTCCGCGGCTACACCTTTGATATCAAGTGCGCGCTGGTGCTGGGCGTGCTGGGCTATCTGTTCACCAAGACCGACTATCCCATTCCTCCCATCCTGCTGGGCCTGCTGCTGGGCAGCACCGTGGAATCCAACTTCCGCAGAGCCATGTCCCAGACCGGCGGAGACTGGACCACGTTCTTCTCCCGCCCCATCTCCTGCGTGCTGCTGATCATCAGCATCATCGCGTTCTGCTATCCCATTGCCAAGGCCATCATCCATCACTTCAAGGCGCAGAAGGGTACGGCTGCCGCGGAGTGAGTCAACTTGAAGCTCAGGCCCGCGCGGCCGTGCGGGCCTGAGCATCCCCCCAGAGAATACCTCTCCAAAGGAGGAAACGATATGAAGATCGAACGGCAAACCGAATTGCGGAAGGTGCTGTCGCCGGTGACGCTGCCGAAGATGGCAGTCATCGAGCAGCATTTTCCCGACGATGCCATTCAGGATGTCCCCGCGTATCTGCGGGAGCGGCTGATGCCGGAGCACATCCGGTCCCGCATCCAACCGGGCATGAAGGTGGTGCTGACCGGCAGCAGCCGTCAGATCCACGATATGCCGGTGGTGCTGCGGGAGCTGGCCTCCTTCGTAAAGGAACAGGGCGCACAGCCGTATATCATTCCGGCCATGGGCAGCCATGCCGGCGGCATTGCCGAGAAGCAGAAGGAGCTGCTGGAGGGCTACGGGATCACCGAGGCGTTCTGCGGCTGCCCCATCTATTCCAGCATGGAGACGGTGCAGGTGGGCGCACTGGACAACGGCGATGAGGTGCGTGTGGACCGCTTTGCCCACGCTGCCGACGCGGTCATTGTGGTGGGGCGCATCAAGGCGCACACCTCCTTCAGCGGCCCCTATGAGTCCGGTCTGGTGAAGATGATGGCCATTGGCATGGGCAAGCGCGAGGGTGCGGATTCCCTGCACCGCTCTGGCTTCGGCGCCATGGCCGTGCGGATGCCCCAGTATGCCAGACAGGTGTTTGACAGCTGCCGCATCGCCTTCGGCGTGGCCATCATCGAAAACGAGAAGGATCTCACCTGCCGGCTGGAGGTGATCCCCGCCGAGGAGATATTTGACCGCGAACCGGCGCTGCTGCAATACGCCAAGAGCCGTATGCCGCGGTTCCTGTTTCCGGAGGCGGACGTGCTGGTGGTCCGGGAGATCGGCAAGAACATCTCCGGCGCGGGCATGGATCCCAATATCACCGGTACCTTCAGCACGCCCTTTGTCACCGGCGGACTGAAAAAGCAGCGCACGGTGGTGCTGGACATCGCGGAGGAGAGCCACGGCGCCTTTGTGGGACTGGGCTTTTCCGATGTCACCACGAATCGGGCGTTCGAAAAGCTGCGGACCAACGCGACGTATCTCAATCTGCTGACCTCTACCACCATCCAGTCGGCCCGCATCCCCATGATCATGGAGGACGACAAGCTGGCCCTGCAAACGGCCATCAAGACGCTGGTGGGCGTGGACAAGAACAGCGTGCGAATGACCCTCATCAGGAATACGCTCTCCATGGAGCGCATCATGGTCTCCGAGGAGCTGCTGCGGGAGCTCCGCGGCACCGAGGGCATCACCGTGCTGGAGGAGCCCCGCGAGCTGCGCTTTGACGAGGCGGACGCGCTGCTGGAGCTGGCGGAGTGATACCGGCGCCGCGCATTCGCGGGAAACACATCAAACCAAAGAAAGGAATGCGAGAAATATGGAACAGATCATATTCAAGCCGGCGCTGTACAAGTACAGCACCTGCAAGGAATTTGCAGAGAGCTTTTCCCTGAGCGAGCGGGACCTGGTCTTGACCAACGAATACATCTACGCACCGTATTTCGGGAAGCTGGCCCTGCCGTGCCATGTGGTATATCAGGAGAAGTACGGCATGGGCGAGCCCAGCGACGTCATGGCCGAGGCCATCCTGAAGGACATCGGCGGCCTGACCTTTGACCGCATCATCGCCATCGGCGGCGGCACCATCATCGATCT
>CAKTOK010000018.1 GCA_934589835.1 uncultured Oscillospiraceae bacterium
CAGGCCCTCATCGCCATTGCCCATCCCGACTTCCGTCAGGAGCTCATGGCGGTATATGAGAGCCGCTTTCATGAGGCGTATCCCGACGGAGCCAACGCATAACCAAAAGCATCCCGACGGCGGGGCTGCCGACGGTTCCTCCTTTTTCCGGAGGCGCCCCGCCATTCGAACATAGCTTTTCTTTTCTAACCTCACTCTCAACTTTTTCATTTCTCTCCTCCCGCAATGTGAAAGACCCCGCCTTGTTTCCATAAGGCGGGGTCTTTCACCAGAAAACGGGTGTCGGGCGCAGAGAAATGACACAGGGGGAACTGTGTATGCTGAAAGCAAAAGGACAAGGCAATCAGATCGTTCCCATTCTGCTGGGGGCTCTGATCTGCGGCGTATTCTATTTCCTGCCTGTCCCCGAGACGCTGGCGCGGTGTGCGGCGGAGGCAGGCTCTGATGGCCTTACCGCCATGCGCGTTCTGGGCGGGATCCTGTTGGCCATCGTATGGTGGATCGGCGGCGTTTTCCCGCATTGGATAACGACCATCACCATGCTGCTGCTCTGGGTGGTGCTGGGGCGGGTGCCGTTTACGATGGCGTTCTCCTCCTACGCCAGCGCCACGGTGTGGCTCGTGATCGGCGCGTTCTGTCTGGCGGCCACCGTTACAAAAACGGGACTTTTTCACCGGATCACACTGGGGATGATCCGTGTATTCTCGCCCAATTTTGCGGGGCAGACGCTGGCGCTGCTGGTGGTAGGCACACTGTGCGCGCCGCTGATCCCCAGCGATGCGGCCAAGGCGGTGCTGGGTGCGACGCTGGCGCAGAAAATGGCGGACGCCATGCTGTACCCCACAAGGAGCAGAGAGCGCTGCGGCCTCTTCATGGCGGCGTTTATCGGCTTTTGCATCTCCTCGCCGGCATTTATGAGCGGCAGCGTTTTTACATACTCCATGTATGGCGCGCTGTCCCCGGCCAGTCAGGCGTCCATCTCCTGGCTCTCCTGGCTGGCGGCCATGCTGCCGTGGCTGCTGATCATCCTGACGGCCTCCTATCTCCTGATCATCCTGACGGCGTCGCCGCCGAAGGGCAGCGTTCGCATTACCCGCGAGTACGCGCGGGAGGAGTATGCCAAGCTGGGGCCGATGCGCGGCGAGGAGAAAAAGGCGCTCCTTCTGCTGGCCGGCGCCGTGCTGCTGTGGGTGCTGCAGGATGTGGTGCATATCGACGCCGCCGTTACGGCCATGGCGGCGGCCCTCCTCTGCTTCGCGTGGCGGCTGCTGGGGGAGAAGGAGGTCAGCACGGCGGTCCCATGGGCGCTGGTGCTGCATATCGGCGGCGTCATCAATCTGGGTACGATCCTGCCTGCGGTAGGACTGGACCGGTGGATCCAGGAACTGGTGCTCCCACTGTTCCGGAATATGTCCGCACCGGTGGAGGCCATCATCGCCACGTTTGTGCTGGTGCTGGCGGTCCGCGCGGTGATGGTCTCCCAGAACGCGGTGGTGGTGATGATGGTGGCGCTGCTGTCCCCTGTGATGGCGGCGACAGGAGTAAGCGAATGGGGCATCGGACTGGTGATCTTAGCCACCGGCACCTGCTGGCTGCTGCCGTTCCAGAACACCGTATTTATCTCGGCCATGGCCTGCATGGAGGAGACGCTGACCCACCGGCAGACCATGAAGTACGCCGTCTTTTACGAGCTGTGCTCCCTTTTGGCGTTTCTGGTTTCCATCCCCTACTGGCGCTGGCTGGGCATAATCGCCTGAGAAGCATCATCAAGCAGCGGCAGAGGCCATTTGTGGCCTCTGCCGCTGCTTGATGCGTTATTTCGGGATTTTCCGCTTCTGCGTGCCGGGGATGCCCATCTGGCTGCGGTAGGACGCCACGGTCCGCCGCGACAGCGGCACGCCCATTCCCTGCATTGCCTCGGAAATGGCCTGATCGGAGAGGGGGACGGCCTTGTCCTCGGCGTCGATGATCCGCTTCACCTGCATTTTGGCATACTCGGCGGAGACGGCCGTGCCGCTGGAGGTCTCCAGTCTGGCGGAGAACAGGCTTCGCAGCAGGATGACCTTTGTGTCCAGCAGGATGTACTTTTCCCGAATGGCACGGCTGATGGTGGAGACGTTGACCCGGAGCGCCTGTGCAAGATCGCTCATGGTCATGGGCTGCAGCGGCTGACCGGAAAGGAGATGCGGCCCCTGCGTGCTCACGATGTATTCGATGATCTGCTGGATCAGCTGATCCCTGCCCTCCACGGCGGCGATCAGCTCCTCGGCCTCCCGCTTTTTCTGCTTGAGATAGTCCTGCGCCTCGTGGTAGGCCGCGCTGCCGATCATGGACAGATATGCCCGATTGCAGGAGAGGCGGCGCCATCGGCGGGCATACAGCTCCACGGAGAGCCTTCCGCCATCGCGGTGAATGACGGCCTCCGGAACGGCATACGGCTGCGGCGTCTGCGAGGCAAAGCCGTTGCTGGGGATGGGGTTGAGGGAGCGGATGACCCCGGCCGCCGCCTTCACGTCTCTTTCGGGCAGCTCCAGCAGCGCGGAAAGCCCCTTATAGTCCCGTTGGGCCAGCAGAGGAAGGCCGTAGCGGATGAGATGTACGGTGCTGGCGGAGAAGTGGGACGTCTGCGCCAGCTGGAGCAGCAGGCACTCGGTCAGGTCCCGCGCACCGATCCCGGGCGGGTCCAGCGTCTGTATCACAAAGAGCGCCTGCTCCAGATCGAAAAGGGGACAGCCGCATTCTTGCGCCAGCTCGTCCAGCGGGCAGTCAAGATAGCCGTCGGAATTGAGGCAGTGAATGAGAAAAACGCAGGCGGGATACAGACGCTCGTCAAAGGATCTGATATTGGTCAGCTGCCAGATCAGATAGTCGGAGAGCGTTCGGGATGTGGCGATATTCTCAATGCCGTTCCAGTCTGCATCCGGCGCGGCGGAGCCGCTGTACGCCTCGTAATGGGAGACGGAGACAGCAGGCTCCGGCGCTTCTGCGGTCACCGGCGGGAAGGGCGTTGACTCGTAATCGATCAGCGGATTGGAAAGCGCCGCCTCATGCAAAAAGGAATCCAGCTGCAGCGCCGAAAGCTGGAGACAGCGCAGATTCAGCTGTATCTGTGGGGATAACGTCAGCTTTTGCAGCTGCTTCAGCTCGCTGCCGAGATCCATACCTACGCCACCTTTCACGAAAAATAGACGGCTGCTGCCCGTGCTGCCGACGCGGGGCGGGAGGGCCGCTGCTTTTTCCCTATTATAACAGAAAAGCCTCTGGGAGGCCAGTGCTTTTCCGTGCTGACGGCGATTTTTCCTCACCCAAAGGGAAAGCCCGCGCTGGCGCGGGCTTTCCCTTTGGAAGGGGGGATAAGAAATGAAAAAGTGTAAGTAAAATGGGGGGGAGAAGCGGTCATCGCCGATCCGGCGCGATGCGCCGGACGATCCGTTCGATCTCCTCGTAGACGCGGCGGATATCCATGGTGGGAAAGCGGCCGTTCTCGTAGAGGATGCGGCCCCGCACCATCGTCAGGCGAACCATGGCGCCATTGGCGGCATAGACCAGATCGCTCTCCGGCGACAGATCCGGATGCAGCGCGGGAGCGGTCCGATCCAGCGCGATCAGGTCTGCGTCCATGCCGCAGCGGAGCATTCCGGCCTCCCCGGTACGGCCCTGCGAGGCCAGACCGGCCTGCGTGGCCATTTCCAGCACCTGACGGGCCGGCAGCAGACAGGGATCGTTGTTCAGCATCTTCTGCACCAAGGCGGTGGTTTTCATCGTCTCAAAGAGGTCTGCCGAGTTGTTGGAGCACACGCCGTCCGTTCCCAACGCCACGGGAATGCCCTTCTCCAGATAGGGACGGAGATTGGCAAAGCCGCAGCAGCACTTATAATTGCTGGCGGGATCATGGACGATCACGGCCCCGTGATCTCTTAGGATCTGCTGATCCGTCTCATCCAGCCAGATACCGTGTACGGCGGCGACGCGATTGCGGAAGACGCCGGCCTTTTCCAGCAGACGGACCGGCGTATCGCCATGACGCGACCGGCACGTCTCCAGCTCCGCCTCTGTCTCTGCCAGATGAACGTGGATGCCAATGCCGTGCTCTGCCGCCATGTCGCCGATAAAGCGCCACAGTGCAGGCGGCGTCTGCCAGCAGCTCTGGATGCTGGTGTCACAGCGGATGCGGCCGTTGTCGTAGCCGTTCCACTGGCGGATGGTGTGCAGGGACTCCTGTACACCGGCGTGGTGAGCCGGTATAAACGGCTCCTCTGCGGTGATGCTCTCGCAGATATTGGCCTTGATCCCTGTTTCCGCCGCCGCACGGAGCAGCTCCCCGGAGGCGCGGTACATATCGCTGACGCAGGTGGTGCCGGCGGCCAGCAGCTCCGCGATGCCCAGCATGGCGCCCCAGTAGAAATCGTCCCTTGTCAGGGAGGCTTCCGCCGGCCAGATATACTGCGCCAGCCACTGGGAGAGGGGGTAGTCGTCCTTCAGGCCCCGCAGGAGCGTCATGGGCGTGTGAGTGTGGGCGTTGACCAGCCCCGGCATCACCAGCCAGCCGCTGCCGTCAAGGACTCTATCAAAGGGCGGCGATGCGGCGCCGATGGAGGCTATCTTGCCGCCGCAGATCACGAGGGAGGCGTCCCGCAGCACCGGCGGCTGCTGCGGATCCAGTGGCACCAGTGTTGCGTGCTCGATGCAGATGCGCTCCATCAGCAGGCCTCCTTGCAATTTGTTTCGCTAACAATTTCAGTTATAGCAGAGATGGATTCTCTTGTCAACCCCCGAAAAAATTCCTCCTTAAAATTGCATAATCCTACAAAAATGCAGACATAAGCACATATTGTGGCAAAACAGAGTTGACATTGATTCCCGCCTGTGCTATGTTTTGGTAAACAGTTTAGCGCTGTTTACTAAAAATGTTAAGGAGGATTCTATGAAGAAGATCATTGCGATGCTGCTGTCCGTGCTGATGCTGGGTTCCCTGCTGGCCGGCTGCGGCGGAAAGCCTGTGCAGGATGATCCTTCCCCCGCTGAAGGAAAGAAAGAAATCACCATGTGGTTCTGGGGCACGTCCGACTATCAGAGAACTGCCATGGAAAAGTATCTGGTGGAGGGCTTCAACGCTTCCCAGGATGAGTACACCCTGTCTGTGGAGTACCGTGCGTCCGTGGATAACGACATCACGGTGGCCCTCTCCGGCGGCGGCGGTCCGGACATCATCTACGGCTCCGGTCCCGCCTTTGTGGCAGGCTACGCGGCCCAGGGGCTGCTGCTGAATCTGGACAGCTACTCCCAGCAGTATGGCTGGAAGGATCGTCTGGTGGACGCCTATTATGACCTGTGCACCACCAACGGCAGCCTGTACAGCCTGCCCGGCGCCCTCAGCGGCATTGGTGTGTTCTACAACGCCAAGCTTCTGGAGGACAACGGCTGGGCCGTGCCCACCACCTATGATGAGCTGGTGGCGGTGATGGATCAGGCCATCGCCAAGGGCCTGCACGGCGGCATCATCGGTGCCAAGGACTGGCGCTACACCAACGACTGGCCCGTGAGTATGCTCTTTGCCAGCGTGGCCGGCCCCGAGGCTGTCTACAAGTGCCTGACCGGTGAACAGAAGTGGAACTCCCCCGAGATCACCGAAGCCACCGAGGAGCTGGTGAAGTGGTACAACGCCGGCTACTTCGGCGGCGAGGATTACTGGAACGTGGACGCCAACGAGTCCTGCCAGATGCTGCTGGACGGCGGCACGCCCTTCTTCTTTGCTCCGCTCAACGGCTTCCAGTGGCTGAAGAACGTGGCCACCTCCGAGGAGCAGCTGGCGGACATCGGCTTCATGCCCATGCCCAGCAAGAACAGCGACAGCCCCGCCGTGATGCTGGGCTCCGTCTGCACCTTCTCCATCAATGCCAAGAGTGAGAATCCCGACGGCGCCGCCGCGGTGATGGATTACATGATGACCGCCGACTTTGCGTCCAGTATGTCCGCCGAGTGGCCCGGCTACTGGGGTCTGCCTCTGAAGGATCTGACCAGCATGGATACCTCCGCCTTCACCGGCCTGTCTGTGCAGTACATGAAGGCGTGCGCCGACACCATCGACGCGCTGAACAGCGGCAGCTTCGGCTACATGGCCTCCGGCTGCTTCCCCGCTGTGACCTATGAGACGTGCATCGACATCGATACCGTCTGGCTGGGCAGCCAGTCCGTGTCCGACTTCCTGGATGCGATGGATGCCGCCTATGCCGAGGACGTGGCTGCGGGCTCCGTGATCCCCGTTCCTCAGCCCACATTCTGATCTGTGCTTCTGACAGTGCGGGGCGGCCATACAGCCATAGGCCGTATGGCCGCCCCGCACCCTATCTCGATCGTCACTTTCAAGGAGGACATCATGTGGAAGACTGTCCGAAAAAAAGCGTATCTGGTCCTGCTCCTGCCGGCGCTGCTCATCAGCGTCAGCGTCGTGTTGATCCCGGGCATCCAAACGATTTACGCTTCTTTTACCGATTGGAACGGTTTTGCCGCAGAGAAGCATTTTCTGGGGCTGCAAAACTACATTAAGCTTTTTCAAAACGATTATTTCCGGATCGCCATCAAGAACAATATCATCTGGATGGTCCTGTTCCTGACGGTGCCGGTTGTGGTCGGCATGGGCATGGCGCTGCTTCTGCTGCAGCGCAAGCGCAGCCGGAATATCCTGCAAATGATTTTCCTGATCCCCTATGTGCTGGCCCCTGTGGTCACGGCCATGATCTTCAAGAATATCATTTACAGCCCTACCTCAGGCTTTATCCATTTTCTCAATGAGCTGAACATCGGACTGAAGCTCTCCAATCCTCTGACCAACCGGCAGTTCGGCATCATTGCCGTGGCCGCCGTGGATATGTGGCATTTCTGGAGCTATCTGATGATCATTTATCTGGCGGCGCTGCGGCAGACGCCGCAGGAGCAGCTGGAGGCGGCGCGGCTGGACGGCGCCAATTTCCGCCAGCTCTTTTTCAACGTGTATCTGCCCAATATCCGCCCTACCGTACACCTGCTGTCCATCATGATCGTGATCTTCTCCTTCCTGGCCTTCGATTACGTAAATCTGCTGACGCAGGGCGGTCCGGCACACTACACGGAGGTGCTGGCTACACTGGCCTACACCAGCGCCTTCTCGGAGCGGCGGCTGGGCATGGCCTCCGCCATCTCCGTGACCATGAGCATATTCGGGCTGATCGCCTCCGTGATCTACACAAGGCTGACCATGAAGGAGGAGCGTGATTAACAGTGAAACAGAAAAAAAGCTCGCAGATCCTGCAATGGATCCTCATCGGTCTCATGATCGTGATCGCGCTGCTGCCGCTGTATCTGGTGGTCATCAACGCGTTCAAGAGCCACGGCGACATCGTCCGCAACCCGTTGGCGTTCCCTGTGGAGCTGTATTGGCAGAACTTCGTGAAGGCGTGGAAGACCGGCAATTTCGGCAGAGGCTTCCTCAACAGCCTGCGGCTGGTGACGGTGACGGCCGTCATCGTGCTGATTGCCTCCTCGCTGGCCGGCTATGTGCTGGGGACCAAGCGGTTTCGCGGCATGAAGGTCATCCATGTCTATTTCCTGCTGGCCATGACCATCCCTGTACAGCTGTTTCTGTTCCCGCTGTATGGGACCCTCTCCAAGCTGGGGCTGATCGGCAATGTCTACGCCGTGTGCTTTATCATTGCGGCGGTGAATATGCCGCTGGCCGTCATGCTGATGCGTACATTCTTTATGAAGGTGCCCATTCAGCTGGAGGAGGCCGCCCGCATCGACGGCGCCAATACCTGGCAGATGCTGACGCGTGTGATCCTTCCCATGGTACGGCCGGGCTTCATCACCGTGGCGGTGCTGATCGTGCTGAATGCGTGGAACGAGTATCTGATCTCCTCCACGTTCCTGCAGGGTGAGAAGAACTTTACGGTGACGCTGGACTATCTCTCCCTCAACGGCGCGTCCGTTACGTTCGATCAGGGCATGAAGATGGCCGGCGCGCTGATGATCATTTTGCCGATTCTGGTATTTTTCCTCTCTTTGCAGAGATACTTTGTGGACGGCCTGACCAACGGCGCCGTCAAAGAATAACGGAAGGAAGGTTATCGGAGGATGAATGAAGTGCTGAATAACCCCATGCGGGAAAACGCGTGGGACGTGCCTGCGCTGGTACGCAGCCAATGCGCGGAGATCGAGCGCAATGGCCGTATGGTCCTGACCACACCGGAGATCTGGCAGCTGCGGCGGATCATCGTCATCGGCTGCGGCGATTCCTATGCGGCGGGCCTGTCCATGAAGCCCGCCATGGAACGGCTCACCGGCCTTCCCGTGGAGGTGATGCCCGCCATGCAGCTGGCCCGCTATGCCGTACCTGACACCTTTGGCAAGCCGGGCAGCACGCTGGTGATGGCGGTGAGCAACTCCGGCGCGGTGGCGCGGGTGGCGGAGGCCGTACAGCGTGCCCGTCATTACGGCTGCCTGACGCTGGCCATCACCGCAAAGCCGGAGTCTGCGCTGGCCAGGGCGGCGGAAAAGCGCATTCCGATTTCCGTTCCCGCGTTTCCCGCCGGCTCCGGCAACGGTGTGCGTAGCTACGCCATATCCATGCTGTCGCTGCTGCTGACGGCCATTCGGATCGGCGAGGTCCTGGGCCGGTATATGATGACGGACTCCGAGGCGTATCGAAAAGCTGTCTGCGACTATGCCGGCGCCATGGCAGCCGCGCTGCCCCAGCTGGACCGGCAGATTTGGCAGCTGGCACAGGACAACACCGGCCGCGAGCTGTTCGACTTTGTCGGCTCCGGCGGCAACAACGGTACGGCGTGGTTCAGTCAGGCCAAGATCATCGAGGCCACCGGCGACTATGCCGCCTGGAGCGATATGGAGTCGTGGATGCATCTGAACTGCTTTTTCCGTGAGCTGGATAAAAAGCTCACTGCCGTGTGGGCCGGAGAAAGCGGGCCTGACCGCAGCCGTGCGGAGGAGACGATCTCCGCCATCGCGGCCATGCGGGGCACGGTGGTGGTCATCACCGACAGCGCGGAATTCCCTGTTCCGGCCGGTGCGGTGCCCGTGGTACTGCCTGCGGCAGCCTATGACTGGCTGAGCCCGCTGCTGAACTACCTGCCCATGGCGCTGCTTGCAGGGTATTTGTGCGAACTGAAGCACGAATCCTACGGGCGGGGCGGTCGGGACGACTGGGCCGTGACCGCCACCACGAAGCTGCTGACAGACAGCAGGATCGAAATTCTGTGAGGTGAGATGATATGGTACGGGAACTGACTTTTGAGACGCAGAAGAACGATGTGCTGTCCCTGACGGAGCAGATCGAGGCCGTTGTGGCGGAGAGCGGCGTGCAGGAGGGCCTGTGCGTGATCCACAGCCCCCACACCACCGCCGGCATCACCATCACCTCCAAATGGGACGAGACGGGTTGGGCGGACATCAAGAGCGAGATGCGGCGGATCGTCCCCACCCGCGTGGACTTTGCCCACCAGTTCGACACGCCGGAGGATGCGGCAGGCCACATCAAATCCCTGCTGGTGGGCTGCGGGATGACACTGATCGTTTCCGGCGGAAAGCTGCTGTTAGGCAGCTCACAGGGGATCTTTTTCCTGGAATTCGACGGGCCCCGTAAGCGCAAGTGCATGGTGAAGATCGTGGCAGACGCCAAGGAGTAAGAAATATATGAGCGAAAGAAAGAAAATGATCCTCAACTGCGACCCGGGAACGGATGATTCCCTTTGCATTATCATGGGCCTGATGAGCCCGAAGGTGGAGCTGCTGGCTGTGACTGCGGAGAGCGGCAACTTTACCAGCGACAAGAGCAGCGAGCACGCCTTGCAGATCATGGACCTGATGGACCGCCATGATGTGCCGGTGGCACGGGGTATGCTGCATCCGCTGGTGCGTAAGCACCCCTCCGACCCGTATTCTCACGGTCCGGACGGACTGGGCGGTCACTTTTTCCCCGCCCCCAAGGGCAGGTGCATTGATAAGCACGCCGCTCTGGTCATCATCGACGAGGTGATGAAGTACCCGGGAGAGGTCACCCTTCTCAGCACCGCCCCCCTGACCAATGTGGCGCTGGCCTTCATGCTGAAGCCGGAGATCATTCCCATGGTGAAGGAAATCTGGCATCTGGGCGGCTCCTACGGTGTGACGCCCTACGCCTTTTCCAACGCCACGGGCGACAACCCCATGAGCGAGTGGAATGTCTACGTGGACCCCGAGGCTGCCGCCATCGTGTACGGCAGCGGCGCCAAGCTCACCACCATTGGTTTGGACGTGGCCTTCAATCCGGAGTGGGTGACCATCCTGCCGGAGACGCTGGAAAAGCTGGCGAAGGTCAACTCCGTGCCCAGCCGCTATGCGCTGGAGATCATTGACTACATTGACCGGAACAACTCCCTGCCGGATTTGTTCAACAACGGGCCCATCGACACGGTGGCCATGTGCGCTGTGATCTGCCCCGAGATCATCAAGACCCAGGAGATCTCCGTGCTGATCGACACCAGCGACAACCAGCTCACCCGCGGCATGACCATCTGGGATCGCCGCAACCACTTCCAGTGGGAGGATCTGGACCGCATCCGCACGGCCTACGCCATCGACACCGCCAGATATAACAGGGTGTTCTTCGAGAGCATCACCGGCCTTTCCTACGACGAGGTGTAAGGATGCCGACCATTCATAATCAGGCGCCCGCGGGGAGCATCGCCCCCGCGGTGCTGATGCCGGGCGATCCGCTGCGGGCGGATTACATCGCACACCGCTATCTGAAGGACGCGGAGCTGCTCAGCAGAGTGCGCGGCATTCCGGTGTATACCGGCCTTTTTCGGGGCGTAAAGGTCTCTGTAATGGCCAGCGGCATGGGAGCGGGCTCCATGGGCATCTACTCCCATGAGCTGTTTCACGACTACAACGTGCAGCGTATCCTGCGGGTAGGCACGGCGGGAGGACTCAGCCCCCGTCTACAGCTGCGGGATCTGGTGCTGGCGCTGTCGTGCAGCACCGACTCCGGCTTTGCCGCGCAGTTTGAGCTGCCCGGGCAGTACGCGCCCTGCGCCTCCTTTCCACTGGCACAGGCTGCGGCGCGGACCGCTGAGGATATGGGCCTGCGGGTACAGGCGGGGATGCTCTTCTCCGGCGCGGCCTTCCACTATCGGGACGATTACCTGCGGCGCTGGGCCGATGCAGGGGCGCTGGCGGTGGAGATGGAAACAGCGGCGCTCTATATGAACGCGGCCATCGCCGGACGGGAGGCACTGACGCTGTGTACCGTGACGGACATGGTCTTCAGCGGGGAGCATTGCAGCCCCGAGGAGCGTCAGACGTCGCTGGACGATATGCTGCTGCTGGCCCTGCGGGTGACGGCGGAGTGAAGCAAGACGCCGCGATTCGTATTTGCAAATGGCAGATAATGCGTTTATAATGTCATTAACCATATTTTGCACACATTTTTCCTTGTGAGCAGTTCCGGATATACCAAACAGAGGGGGAGACATTACCGTGAGTGAGAAGAAAACGACCGTGAGAGAGGTCGCCAGAGAGGCCAACGTATCCATTGCCACCGTGTCGCGCTTCCTGAATCAGGATTACAGCGGCATGAGCGAGGACACCAAGCAGCGGCTGGCCGTCACGGTGGAGGCACTGGGCTATGTGAACCCCCGCACCAAGCAGAACCGCACGGCGGCGCTGGTGCTGCCGGGTATCACCGACCCCTTTTTCGCTTCTCTGGTGGAGACGGTTTCCGCCGCGCTGGAGCGGGCGGGCTTTTCGGTGCAGCTGTGCCTGACCCATGATTCCCCCGAGCAGGAGGAGCACGCCATCCGCCGCCTGCTGACGCCGGCCGTCTCCGGCGTCGTCTATATCAGCACCGTAACGTCGAAGGAGAACTGCTACGATCTGCTGAAAAACGCAGGAAAACCCTTTGTGGTGCTGGACAACTACCTGTCGGAGTACAATGCGTTCGCGCTGGTCTTTTCCAACGGCGTCTACGCCATGTATGAGGCCACCAACTATCTGCTGGAGCGGGGCCACCGGAGGATCGCCTATCTGTCCGGTATGCGCCTGGGTATGTTTGAGCATTACCGGTATCAGGGCTATGTCAACAGCCTGCTGGACGCCGGTCTGCAGGTAGACCCCCGTCTGGTCCGGTTTGTGGGCTTCAACCAACAGGACGGCTATCACGGCTTTCGGGATCTGCTGAAGGCGGGAGAGGAGTTCTCCGCTGTCATCTGCGAAAGCGACCTGCTGGCGGCCGGCGTTTATCAGGCCTGCCATCAGGCGGGGCTGCGTATCCCGGAGGACGTGTCCGTCATCGGCTTCAACAACTCGCTGGTCTGCACACTGCTGGAACCTGCACTTACCAGCGTGGACCAGCAGCTGGACATTCTGGCCGAGCAGGCCGTGCAGGTGCTGGAGCAGCAGATACGGGGCGAGGTATTGTCGGAACGCACCAAGAAGGTTCCCACCAAACTGGTCTGCCGTGACTCTGTGCGATCCCTGGCGGAGTCTGGCGAGAAAGGAATATCTACATGAAATATGTTGTGGCGGGCAACGCCGTCGCTGACTGTATCAACTATGCGGACGGCACCTCCGCGGGCTTCCGCCCGGGCGGCGCCACGCTGTTCGCCCTGACCGGCATCCAGCTGTGGACCGACGACGTGCTTATGTGCGGCGGCTTCGGCGAGGACTATATGCAGCAGCTGGGCGACTATCTGGAGCGAAACCATATCGACCGGCGAGGCTTCCATGTCCGCGATCCGCATCACCCCATCAACTATATGTACTACCGCGACGAGGGCGGCTGGGACACCAAAACGGTACACGGCTTCGCCCACTATGATAATCTGTGCTGCAATCCAGAGGAGGACGGCCTTCGCCGCTTTCTGACGGACGCCAGAGCAGTCTGCACCTTCCGCGGCGAGGATCCCGAGTTTTTCCGCGAGATGTTTGCCTTACAGGAGGAATTCGGCTTCCGCTTCGGCTGGGAGATACGGGGCAGTATGTGTGTGCCGGAGAAGCTGCCGCTGATCCGCCGGCTGCTGGAGCGGGTGGATGCCTTCTCCCTCAACGGGCCGGAGGCCTGTGCGCTTTTCGGCGTGGACGGCGATGAGGCGGCTGTCGATGCGCTGCTGGCGCTCCGTGTGCCGCTGGTGATCTTCCGTGTAGGCAAGCGCGGACTGTACGTTCTGAAGGACGGCGAGGTGCTGTTTGCCCCCAGCTTTGAAAAGTACCCCGTTGTGGACGTGACGGGCTGCGGCAATACCTCCACCGCCTCGGGCTTTTACGCCTTCTGGGAGGGCAAGGACATCTACGATATTGCCGCCTATGCCAATGTGGCATCTGCTCATAATCTGCGGGTCTACGGCGCCATGGATCTGGGGCCGGCCCAGCGGGCCGAGGCGCTGTCGGACGAAGCCGCCTTTTCCCGTGAGCTGCGGACGACCCAGACCGTGCAGAGGAGGGTGCGGCGATGATCGAAAAAAATCAGGAGATTTATCGGCGCCATGAGATGGAGCATATGCGCCGCATCCATCCCAATCTCTCCCATATGCCGGAGGGCGGGCTGAAGATCAGGGGAAAGCCCAGCTTCACCCAGATGGACCCATCCAGAGCCGGCGATTACATACTGCTTACGGTGCGGGACCCCCTGTGTACCTATGAGGAGGACCCCGCCCGTCAGATCGCCCGCCATCTGGAGAAGGCGGAGTGCATCGGCCAGTCCGGTATGTTCACGTCGTGGTCCGGCTGGTACAAGGGCGCGCATATCACCGCCGTCAGCGGCGGCAGCGGTTCGCCGGAGATGGAGCTGGCGCTGTACGACTACATGGAGAACACGGCGGCCCACACCTACCTGCGGGTGGGCGGCTCCGGCGGCATCGGCAGCGATGTACACCCCGGGGACGTGGTGATCGCCAGCGGCGTGGTGCGGAGCGAGGGCATGACCAAGGCCTATATCCCCGCCGAGTATCCGGCGGTAAGCCACTATGAGGTGGTGAATGCGCTGGCCGCAGCGGCGGATCGGCTGCACGTCCCCTTCCACGTGGGCGTGACGCTGTCCATCGACAGCGATGTCATTGGCTGCGGCCGTCCTGCTGTGGGCGGCTATCTGCAGCCCTGGAATCTGGACGTGCTGGGCGTGTACAACCGTGCCAACGTCCTCAACGGCGATAGAGAATCGGCGGCGGTGGTGACGCTGAGCGCGCTTTTCGGGCGGCGCGGCGGCTCCGTCTGCAGCGTGACGGACAATGTGGTGACAGGCGAACGCTTTCAGGCGGGGATCGCCAAACATATCGAGATCGACATTGCGCTGGAGGCCTGTGCCCTGCTGGAGCGCATGGACCGTGCCAAGGGCGAAAAGACCTATTGGCATCCGGAGATGAGCCTATGAGACGCAGGATCATACTGGACTGCGACCCGGGCATGGATGACTCCATGGCCATTGTGATGGCCGCCAAGGCATCGGAGCTGGAGCTGCTGGCGGTGACAACGGTATGCGGCAACTATCCGCAGGAGGTCACCTGTGTCAACGCCCGAAAAATGCTGGAGCTGCTGGGCAGAACGGATATTCCGGCGGCGGCCGGCGCGGCGCAGCCGCTGATGCGCCGGCGGCCCGCGGACCCCTTCACCCACGGCGCTGACGGACAGGCGGAGAATTTCCTGCCGGCGCCTGCGATGGCGCTGTCGCCCCGCAGCGCGGCGGACGAGATCATCGATCTGGCCCGCCGGTATCCCCATGAGGTGACGGTGCTGTGTACGGGCCCTATGACGAACCTTGCCGCCGCCCTGCAAAAGGAACCGGCCCTCAAGGAGCTTCTGAGCGGCGTGATCGCCATCTCCGGCGCGTTCGGCTTCAACGAGGCGTCCTTTGCCAATGCTACCGGCGATACGCCCCAGAGCGAGTGGAACGTCTATGTGGACCCCGAGGCGGCGGATATCGTGTACCGCTCCGGCCTTCCCCTGACGGCGCTGGGACTGGATGTGGCCACGTGCCTGTCCTCCGACTTTACGCCGGCGGAGCTGGCGGCGCTGGAGCAGAGTCCCCGTCCGGAGGCCCGATTCCTTCGGCAGGCCATCCGCTACGTCAACGGCCGGGGCTACGCGTCCTACTGCACGGTGATCGACTGCATGGCGGTGGCCTATGCGCTGGACCCATCGCTGGTCCGTACCCGGCTGTGCCGCGTGGGCATCGAGACGAAGGACGGCCTGACGCTGGGCATGACCGTGCGTGATGGACGGCATCATCACGTCTGGGAGCACCTGCCGCTGGTGCAGGTGGGCGTGGCGGCGGACGACCGCCGTTTTCTGGAGCTGGTCATCCGGCTCATACTGCAATAGGAGGTATATCTGTGAAGCAGGCACTGTATATCGCCGGCCCCGAGTGCTTTTATCGCAACGGAACGGCACAGCTGGAGGCCATGCGGCGGGAGGCCGAGGCGTGTGGGTACGATGTGACCCTGCCCAACGATACGCCGCTGGATCTGGGACATGAGGATCTGCGGCGCAACGCCGATGCCATCTTCCGCAACTGTGCCGACAGCATGGACCGGTCCACCGCCATCCTCTGCGACCTGGCCTTCTATCGGGGGCCGGAGCCGGATGGCGGCAGCATCTACGAGCTGGGCATGGCCTATGCCAGGGGGATCTCCTGCTACGGCTATACCCGCGACAAGCGGGCCATGTGCTGGAAGTATCAGGGAAGCACTCTGCGGGACGGGCAGCTTTTTGACCGGAAGAACAGACCGCTGCCCTATGCCTCGCTGCCCTTTTCTCCCAATGTGGTGGGAGCGGTGAAGATCGTGGAGGGCGGATTTTCCGACTGTCTTGCGCTGTTCCGCGTGGATGAGGAGGAGACCCGCAAGCACGGCTCTGCCGTGCCTGTGCCGCCGCCGGAAGAAGCCCACGAAAAACCGGTCCTCTATCTGGCGGGCCCCCAGCGCTGGGATGCTTCGCCGGAGTATCGGGAAGCGGCGGATGCAGGCCGCGCCTGCGGCTTTGAGGTCATTACGCCTCTGGACGACTGGGAGCCCTATGCGGCGGACGAGGACCCGTACCGTTGGGCCTACCGGACGCTGCTGCGAAACGCCCGTCATGTGCGCCGGTGCGATGTGCTGCTGGCAGATCTGCGGGATTTCCACGGCTGGGAGCCGGAAAGCGACACCGCGTTCGAGTGCGGCATGGCCTTTCAATGGGGCAAGCGGATGTACGGCTGGGTGCCGGACGCCCGCCCCATGCGCCAACGGATCCCGAACCTCGGGCCGGAGCAGGCGTGGCGGGATGCCTGCGGCTGCAATGTGGAGAACTTCGATTACCCGCTGAATCTGATGTTTTCCTCCTCCATGCCGATCAGCGATGAGCCGTTGGCGCTGCTGGTGCGGCGGATCGCGCGGGAGCTGCACCTCGTGTGACCGGCACGCCCGCGTTTGACAAAAGCCCCCTCCCTTTCCTTTTGGAAAGGGAGGGGGCTTTTCTTTTGGCTCAGCGGCGTCTTCTGCGGCCGGTGACCGCGGCGGAGCCGGCGAGACTCAGCAGCGCAGCCACGGCGTACAGCGCGATACCGGCGTCGCCGGTGGCGGGCGCCGTCACGCCGCCAACGGTAAAGTCAACGGAGGCATTGCCCTCGCTGGACAGAATGGTGAGCGTGTGCCTGCCGGGCGTCAGCGTTTGCAGATAGGCCGCCTTGAGGTAGACCACGATGGAGCCCTCCGACGCCGTGTAGTGCTCCGGCGCAACGGGCCAGCCGTCCACCAGGATACCCTTGAAGCTGCTGAAGCTGGCAGTGGAGCGGAAGGTCAGGCCATAGGCGCCGCCGGAGTAGTCGGTGGCGCTGCGTACACGCTGATTGGTCCGGATCGCCTTGATGGCGGGCGTGACGCTGTGCCCGCCTCCGGAGGGCTTGGGATTCTCAGGATCCTTGGGATCCTCAGGGCCCTCGGGGCCCTCGGGATCCTTGGGGTCTTCGGGATCCTTGGGATCCTCAGGGTCTTCCACCTGGATTTCCGGACGGGCGGAGATCAGCACGGCGGCGGGCGCGGCGGCGTTGCCGGCTCCATCCTGCGTGGTGACCTCTGTGACAAGGGACTGGAAGCCGTTGGGCGTCCGGATCGGATCGCCGTTGGCGTCGAAGCCCTCCTCAAAGGCGGTGCTCAGGGTTCCCGTCAGGGTGAAGCGTCCCTGCGTGTCCGCAGAAGCGGTGAGGGGCGCGCCGTCCGTGTTCATCGAGACGGTCAGACCGGGCTCCGTCCGTCCGGAGACGGTATACGCGCCGGTGGCCATATCCGCGCGGACGTTTTTGGCGTCCAGCGTCAGCAGCGGAGCCACATCGTCCAGCGACAGGCGCAGGTAGTAGTCGGTGGCGTCCAGCCCCGCCCTTACGGTGAGCTTGACGCGGCCGCTGTTCTCAATGAGCTGTCTGGCGGCGTTGTCCGTGAGCACGGTCCATGTGCTGCCGCTGCCGCTGACGGTGAACGTGCCGGCGGCCTGCTCTGGGGTGACGGCGATATCAGTGACGCCGCTGCCCGTCACGGTGAACAGCACGCCGGTGGGCAGCTGGCTCCATGTCAGGCTGCCGTAGCCGTTGGCGGCATCCAGCGTGACCGTCTGGCCGTCGCCGGTGGTCACGGTGACGGCGGGCGCGGTGTAGGCGGGCAGATACATCTCGCCGGAGGCGGCAGGCTTGCTGTAATAGCGGAGACTGGAGGGGGCGCTTGCCCCATCCTCGCCGCGGTAGCTCTCCACCGTCACCTTGTAGCGGGCGTTGGCCGGCGCGGCGTCGCTGCTGTCGCCCACCGTGGGGGCCATACGCAGGCGGAGGGCGCCGCCGCTGCGGGAGGCGGCGGGCGTGGTGCTGCCGCTGTCAAAGGCGGCGTTGTCCAGTACATAGGGTGCGCCGGCCTGCTGCCAGCTGCCGTTGTCCAGATAGTACAGGGTCACACGGTAGCCATCAACGTCTGCGGCGGCGGTCCACGCGGCGGTCAGCGTCTCGTTGCCGCTGGCGTCGAGAGTCAGATCCGCCGGAGCGTCAGGCTCATTGGGGTTGGTAAAGGTCACCGCGGTGTCGGAGGTCTGGGTGTCCACAGTCACCCAGGCGTATTCATCGGCGCTGACGGTCCCGTCACCGTTAAAATCATCGGTGACCTTCTCCGCCAGCACGGCGGTGACATAGTAGCTGCCGCTGGGGGCCAGCGTGCCGCTGACCGGCACGGAGCAGCGGTCGGTGCGCTGGCCGTCTGACAGCTCCTGCATCCCGATGAAGTAGTGCTCGCCGGTGCGGTCCTGCGCCGTGTCGAAGTAGTAGCGGACGGCGTAGGATACGGCATCGCGGGGGTTCTGAACCGTACTCTCCGCAGTCTGACCATCGGCGGACAGGGTCAGGCCCAGCGTTGTGGGCAGGGCGGCGGCAATGAGCTGGCAGTCAAAGTCACAGTCCGCCTCGATCTTCCAGACGTGGTTGCTGTCCGCCATGCTGCCGGTGGTGATGAGCAGGCCCTCGCGGCCATCCACGTCGATCTCAGTGACATTGGCGCCCGCCGGAAGGTGATCGGGGTCTTCTCCGGCGTCCAGCAGCGTCACCTCCGTGTCATCCGCCGTCACATAGATACTGCTGCGTAGCGCCTGCAGCGAGTCGTCCTTGGGGAAGACCAGCAGGCCCAGCTCGCCGTCGGGCAGCGTGCGGTCCGCCGTATACGTAATGATGTCGCTGTATCTGCCGTTCAGCGGTGCAGTCATCATGTGGGCCGCGCTGTCCTCGCCCACGGCGTAGACGCTGGTCTCCATGACGGCGATGCCGATCTGCTCGCCGGTCTCGGGATCGTAGCAGTCGCCCAGCTTCGTGGTCTGCACCATCGCACCGTTCATCGGCTGGGCGGCGGTCCGACCGCTGACGAACCAGGCGTTTTTGTTGATCTCATCCTCCAGCGACCAGCCATTGTTGATGTTGCGGAACAGGTGAACGGCGCCGCCGACATGATCGGGGATCACGTAGAAGATGCGGTAGTGGATACACAGAAGGTTGCCCTTGTTGGACACGCCGCCGTAGACGCTGAGATTGTTCCACGCGGAGGAGGCGGCGGTCTGGAGGATCTCATCCACGGACTTGCCCGCATAGCTTCTGGGATCGACGGTGATGGCCGTCTGGGCGCCGAGGATAAAGTCCACCTGCGAGTTGGCCAGCGTCTTGCCGCCCAGCCGCCGGAAGTTGAGACGTCCCAGCTTTTTGGGGATCATGACCTTGGCGGAGATGGAGCCGCGGCTGTCCAGCTGGAGATAGGCCGAGGTGGGGCGGGTGTAGTTGTCCAGCCCGCCGAATACGCTGGCCTCGGCGCTGCCGTCCACCTCGAAGATGGCCTGATCGCCCTGGGGTGCCTTGATGACGACGCCCATGCCGCCGCCGGCCCGCAGACCCGTGTAGGTCTTGCCCCGATAGCCGCGCTTCTCACCCACCAGCTTCAGGTGCATATTGAAGGAATCCAGCACGTCCGCGCCGGCGATGGTGATATCCCTGCCGCCGTATTCCAGATAGCTGGGACCCACGGTGACGCTGAGCTTGCCCTGAATGACCTTCAGATAGTCGCCGATGGCCGTGAGCTTCAGCCGGACGGGCGGGATGGCGATGTAGTCGCCGTTGATGGTGTCGGCCAGCCCGTAGATACCGCCGCCGCCGCCTCGCAGGAAGGCCGTGGGTACCGGCGGGACCAGCGGGATGCCGGGCTCCACCGCCAGCTCGAAGTACAGGTTGTTGGGAGCCAGCCGGCCGTTTTTCAGCCGCTTGAGCTGAAGCTCCGCCGCCGTCTCAAACAGATCGAAGGCATTGAGCTCCAGCGAAAAGTCGTACTGCTCCTCACCGTCAAAGGTGTTGATGGAGGCCTGCAGCTCCGCCAGCTCCAGCCCGATCAGGGCGGCGGTGTCGATCTGGCCGTTGGCCTTGACGCCGTTCTGCTCGAAGCTGACGCTGCCATCCTTGTTGGTTTTCGGCCCATAGCCCAGCGCCTCCAGCGTCAGCAGCGCGTCGGGGCTGCAATTCAGAATGAGGTCCAGCCCCATCTTGCCGGACAGGACCAGATCGCCCCCGGACTTGAGCTGTGCCGTGTCGATGAGGCTGGAGACCTCGGGGATGTCGAGAAACACCAGAACAGCGTTGTCCTCGGGGACCATGGAGAGCGTCAGGCACGTCTCGTCAAAGGCCAGCGCCGCCGGCGCCGTCACGGCACTGACGGGGCTGTACAGCCGGAAGCGGGGCGTGCTGTATTCTACACCGGCGGTGGTGTCGAAGCCGGTGACGATGCCGTTTTCGTCCACCCGCACATAAAAGTGCTGGCCGCTGCCGCGCCATGTGGCGGTGATGGTGGACGTCAGGGCCACCTTGCCGTCGGTAAAGGCGTAGTATTTGCCGGTATTGTCAGCGGCGGTGTCAAAGTTACCGCACAGAATGTACAGCGGCGCGCCGTACTGCTTTTTCAGCACGGCCTCCCGCGCGGTGTCCGTAATGGGCGCGGCCAGAATGCCGCCATCCGTCTGATAGAAGCCCAGCCGGTCCGCGTCCTGCGGGATGGTGACACGGTCCGGCTCGGTGAACCGCACCTCGGAGGCCGCGGCGGCCTCCGCCTTGGTATACACATCGCGGAAGCCCCAGATGTGCAGGGCATTCATCTGGGAGCGGCCTGTGCGTCCGCCCAGCGTACCGGTGTAGCCCTCGGCGGTCAGCAGGTCCTTTTCCGCGTCATAGGTCATGTATACCGGCGTCCATATATCACTGGTGTGGCGGACACGGTCCACATCCGCCAGCACGAAGGGACTGTCCACACCGTAGCTGTCGGAGTAGATCTCTGCCACATCGCCCTTGCCGAAGCTGCCGGACACGCCGGTGCGGCCCAGACCGCCGGTGATGTCCGTGCTTCTGGCGGTCAGCGTGTCGCCGGACTTATAGGTGCGGCTCAGCTTCACATGGGCCGCAGGGTCCGCCTGTGCGTGGCCCATGCGGGAGAAGCCATGATAGTCCTGATACCAGCGGAGCACGAACGAGGAGGGCATGGTGGTCTCCGTGACCATGCCCAGCCCCCACGACGCCTGTGCCACCAGGGCGTAGGTCCTGCCGTCCGCGCCCTCCGCCACGTCCGCGAGGACGCCGTCCACCGCACCGGCCGACAGCTCCACGAAGTAGTAGCTGATGTAGCACAGCAGCTGCTGGGTCAGGGCGTCGCCGCCCAGGGTGTATTTGACGGTCAGGGTATTTTCCATGGGCGCCATATCCATGCTGACGCCGCTGAGCTGCGGCTCCTTGGCCGGATCGACGACCTCCATCTTCTCGATGGTCAGGTCCTTCTGGGTGCGGCCTGTTTGCAGGGTAAAGCGGGCCTGCTCATACACGCCCCGCCGGACAGACGCCATGGTGGCCGTGTAGCCGCGGTCCGAATTGGTCACGGACTTGCCCATGTGGGGCCCGTCCACCGCCAGAAAGAACACCAGCTTCCCGTTGTTCATTTTCAGCGAATAGACACGGGAACCGTCGTCGATGCCCTCACGTTTTACCGTGGCGGGCGCGGCCTCCGTATAGAGGTGCCTGTCCAGCTCACCCACATAGGCTAACGCCTCCGTCGGCAGCAGTGTAAGAGCGATCAACAGCACCAGCAGCAGGGAAATACATCTTTTTTTCATGGTGCGTCTCCTTCCTTCTCCGTACTCTCTCAAAAGATCTAACAAAGAGAATTTTACCAGAAAGCGGCGCAGGCCACATCACCCGTTCGGGTAGTCTTTTCCTCTCAGCGCAGCATCTCGATGAGATGGCTGCGCCGGTCGATGTTCATTTTCTGAAAGGCGTTTTTCAGATGGTGCTTCACGGTGTTTTCAGAGATATGCAGCGTCTCGGCGATCTCACTGTTTCGCATGCCGCCGGCGGCCAGCTCCGCCACCTCCCGCTCCCGCTGGGTGAGGGTGTCCTTCAGCTCCGGCACGTCCTCCAGCATGGCGAAGATGCGGCTCTCGTCGGCGCGGGTGTAGTGGATGGCCAGCGCCTTGATCTCGCGGATGGCCGGACCGTGGCGGGCGGCGATGGACGGCATCAGGAACAGCGGCTGGAAGTACTTGCGGAAGCAGGCGAGAAACGAGTAGTTTTTGTCCTGCTCCGCGATGGTCAGCGAGCGGTCCAGCCACTCCGCCGCCCGCCCCAGCCGTCCGCCGGCCAGATAGCACAGCGCCAGCCCGCAATACATGAAGTTCCGCGCCGCCGCGGAGACGAGCTGCGGCGCCAGCTGCAAGGATGCCTCCACCGAGGCAATGGCCCGCTGGTACTCTCTTTTCAGCAGCAGGTCGGTGATACGGCAGGTCTTGATCATAAAGTTGGTGAACGTCAGGTCCGACAGGGCGTCGGCCCCGCCCTGCGTCCAGAGGGCGGAGCGCCCCGTCTCCATCATCAGGCCCAGCAGATAGCCGCGCACCGTCTCCGCCATATAGGTGCCGATGCTGGCGCCCTGCAAAAACGTGTAGCTCTGGGCCTTGGTCTCCAGATAGTCCACGGCTCTTTGCAGGCCGGCCATGTCGGCGCGGTAGATGGCGTTGATGCCCAGCAGCAGCGCCGCGCCGAAGGTGGCGGAGGCGTTCTGCGCCTGCTCGGAGAGGAAGGCCGCCTGATAGGCCTGGATGTCGGACTCCTCGAACCGCCCCTGCACGGAGTAGGCCTCGCCGCGGTAGATCTCCGCCGCACCGGCGGCGTGACCGTTGGTCAGCCGGTTATAGCGCTTGAGCACGGCGGCCAGCCGGTCCGCCGTGGCCATCATCTGCCCGGGCTTGGCATAGAACAGATACCACATGGACGAGCAGCCGAAGAAAAACGGCTCCTCGGGGATGAACAGCTCGGAGGGGCGGGTCAGAAGGGCCTCCGCCCGGGCATAGGCCGCATCCATCCCGTCCAGATCGGGAAAGGCCTCCAGCGCGTCCAGCAGCTCCCATTCTCCCAGATCGTGCCGGTCGTTCCGCGCCAGCAGCAGCGTATGCACCCGCGCCATCTGGCGGGAGAACTCGGCAAAGGCGCACCCGCCGTACAGCGCATAGCACAGCCGCAGCAGCGACAGGGGATACCGCCGCTGCGTCTCCTCCGGACAGCGGCGCAGCACCGTCTGCGCCAATTCGGTGTAGCTCACATTCCCAAAATGCTCGGTGATCAGCCCCACCAGCCGGCAGGACAGGATCCCCTCGTCGTCCTCCGCACGGAAAAAGCAGTCCACGGCGGCGCGGGTCATGCCGTTGTCGCGGTACCAGCGCCCCGCCTGCCGGTATATGCTGCGGCGCAGAGGGGCGTCCGTTTCCGCCAGACGGGCGCGAAGGAAGCGGAGCAGCAGCTCGTGGGGATAGTAGCGGCTCCGCATGGCGTCCTGCCGCACCAGCGGCGTGCGGCGGAACAGCTCCTCCTGCTCCTTTTTCGAAAGGGCATTTTCCGGCAGCAGCCGGTCGATCATGGAGGGGGTGATGCAGTCGAAAAGGCTCAGGCGCAGCAGCGCCGTGCGCTGCGGCTGGTCCATGCGCGTCCAGAACAGGCGATACAGCAGCTCGTCCAGGTCGCCGGCAGCGCCTGCCTCCAGGCAGAGAGCCACTGCCGCCGGCCAGCCGCCGGTACTGGCCATGATGGCCTCCGCCTGCGCCTTGGTCAGCGCGGTGCCCCGTCGGGCGGCAAAGGCGCAGATATCCTCCTGCGCCAGCAGCAGATCGGCGGCGTGCAGGAAGCATACGCCACCCTCCAGCGCCTCAAAAACGGTCCGCAGCCGCCCCAGATTCTGGGCGATGAACACGATATGCAGCCCATCGGCAGGACGTTTTACCAGTGCATCGATGACCTGCGGCGGCCAGTTATCCGCCGCAAACTGGAAATTGTCGAAGACCAGCGTCACCGGCCTTTCCACGCGCAGCTCCGCCAGAGCCTGCGCCGCCAGCCCCGCGTTGCTGCGGTTCAGGAAGCCCAGCGCCTCGATGCGCCGGACGCTGCGCTCATCCGCGGCGGCCAGCTGCCGGATCAGCCAGTAGAAGCTGGTGTCCGGCAGATGCGCCACACTGGTGTACCACGCGGTCTCCGTGCCCTCCAGCGCCTGCATCACCGCCGTGGTCTTGCCGTAGCCAGCGGGCGCTTCCAGCACTGCGACCTGACTGTGCCGCAGCTGCGCGCATTTTTCCAGAAGTCTGTCTGAGAAGATCAGCTTGTCCATGCCTGTGTCCCTCCGTATGCCCTCTCTGCCGTGGCGGTCTTTTCTCTATTTTCTCCTCATTATACCATGGTCTGCGGCAAAGCGGAAGAGCGGCTTGCGCGGTGACCGGCTCCTGTTCCGCTCAGCTGTTGTGCTGGCCGGTCCCACCCGAGCCCCGCTGCACCGGCAGAGGATAACGGGTTTTCAGGAAGGCGATAAAATCCCGCATGGCAGGGGTGAGCCGCCGCCCGCCCCGCCAGAACAGAGCCAGACGGCGCACGGCACAGTCGTCCATAATAGGAATGCAGGTGAAGGGCCGGAACATCTCGGCTACCACCGGCTGCTTCAGCGAAGGGCCGTATAGCAGGGCGATCCCCAGGCCGCTGTCCAGCAGGCGGGGGCGCATGGGATAGTCGCATTCCGCCGCGATGCGGGGCGTTATACCGGCCTGACGGAACAGCTCCATGCAGAAGGCGGTGTAGGGGAGGCCGCGGAGGGTAGAGATGATCGGCTCCTCCTTCAGCTCAGCCAGGCGGAGCGCCGTGCGGCTCTCCAGCCGGTGGCCGTGAGGGAGACACGCATAGATCCTGCCCTCCTGCAGCACCAGATGCTCCAGATGACTGTCCCGCAGGTCGCCTACACCTACCAGCGCCATGTCCAGCCGGCCGGACAGCAGATGATCCAGCAGGGCGGGCATCGCCTCGCTCTGCTGGGTGATCCGGTACGCGGGATGTGTTCGCTGAAAATCGATAATGGCCTCGCCCCAGGCATTGGTGCCGCTCACCGCCAGCGACAGCGTGTCGGGGCTTTCCGGCCGTCCCAGCATCCGCACGGCCTTTTCGCCGTCGGACAGCATCAGCAGCGCGGCGTTCACATACGGCAGATACTCCTTTCCGCACTGGTTTAGCCGCAGACCGCCGCCCTGCCGGTCAAACAGCCGCACTCCCAGCTCCCGCTCCAGACGGGAGATCATGGTGGATAGCGTCGTTTGCGAAATATAGAGCTTCTCCGCCGTGCGGGTCAGGTGCTGCTCCTCTGCCAGAGCTTGAAAATAGCGGAGCTGCAGGAAAGTGATCATGGCCATTCCTCCAAAAACAGTGTAGAACTTCTTCTATTTTTGTAGAAGAACCTTTGATAAGTATATATTTTACAGAGCGGGAGCGCAAGTGTAAAATGAAAACAGGAACGGTGCCCCGCGGGGCGCTGCAAGCAGAAAAACAGCCGCCCTACCGGCGGAGCATAGGAGAAAGGAGCCACGATGGAGACCATCAAAAAGCTGTACAGCGGCGAGATGACGGACGGCATCATCAACGCGGGAAATCGGGTGCTGCTGTATGCCACGGGGATCGGCAGGGAGGAGATGCAAAAGCCATTCATCGGCGTCATCAACTCCTGGAACGAGATGCACCCGGGCCACAAGCACCTGCGGGAGCTGTCCGCCGCCGTGAAGGAGGGCGTTATCGCCGGGGGCGGTCAGCCCTTTGAGTGCAACACCATCGCCATCTGCGACGGCATTACCCAGGCCCACAACGGAATGTGCTATGTGCTGCCCTCCCGCGACCTCATTGCCGACAGCGTCGAGGTCATGGCGGAGTCCCAGCGGCTGGACGGCATCGTGATGCTGGCCGGCTGCGACAAGATCGTACCGGCCATGGCGATGGCTGCCGGCCGGCTGAATATCCCCGCCGTCATCGTCACCGGCGGCCCCATGATCCCCAACAGCTACAAGGGCCGCACCTTCGGCGGCGGCTGGGAGGTGCGGGAGGCCGCGGGCCGTCTGGCCGCCGGAGAGATCACGCAGGCGGAATATGACGCCATGGAGCAGTGCGCCTGCGGGATGGCGGGCTCCTGCCCCATGATGGGCACAGCCAATACCATGTCCTGCCTGATGGAGCCGCTGGGCCTGACGCTGCCGGGCTGCGGCACCTGCCACGCTGTGCAGGCGGACAAGCTGCGGTACGCGCGGGACAGCGGCAAGCTGGTGATGCGGCTGGTGAAGGAGAACCGCCGCCCCCGGGACTATATCACGGCACAGAGCTTCCGCAATACGCTGCGGGTCAGTGCGGCCATCGGCGGTTCCACCAACACCTTCCTGCACATGCCCGCCATCGCCGGCGCCTTCGGCCTGAAGCTGGAGCCGGAGGAATTCAACCGGGCGGGAGATTCCACGCCGTATCTGGCCTGCATCAAGCCCTCCGGCAGGTATACCCTGTGGGATATGCATCAGGCCGGCGGCATTCCGGCGGTGATGAAGGAGCTGGGGGCGCGGTATCTGGACCTGTCCCAGCGGTGTGTCACCGGTCAGACGTGGGCTGAGGTGCTGGCCGGTGTGGAGGGCACCTGGGCGCCGGATGTGATCCATCACGCGGACGCGCCGGTGGCGCCGCAGGGCGGTCTCATCGTGCTGAAGGGCAATCTGGCGCCGGAGGGCGCAGGGGTAAAGCGCACCGCCGTGGCGCCGGAGATGTGGGACCACACCGGCCCCGCGCGGGTCTTTGATCGGGAGATGGCCGCCATTCAGGCCATCCGGAACGGAGAGATCCGCAAGGGCGATGTGATCGTGATCCGCTACGAAGGGCCGAAGGGCGGCCCGGGGATGCGGGAGATGCTGTCGGCCACCTCGGCGCTGATGGGCTTCGGTCTGGGAGACAGCTGCGCGCTGGTGACGGACGGACGCTTCTCCGGTGCCAGCCGCGGCCCGTGCATCGGCCACGTCTCGCCGGAGGCGGCGCTGGGCGGCCCCATTGCACTGGTGCGGGACGGCGACATCATCCACATCGATCTGCACCGCAAAGCTCTGACCCTTGATGTCAGCGCGGAGGAGCTGGCGGAGCGCCGCAGGACATGGACGCCGCTGCCGCCCATGGTCAGCAGCGGCTATCTGGCACGGTACAGCCGGATGGTGGGCCCTACATGGGAGGGCGCGGTACTGGAATAAAACAGGCAGGACGCCACCCTGCGCCCGGCGGCGCAGGGTGGCGTCCTGCGTGATGGAGAGAGGGGAAAAAGCGAAAGAGGCGATCAGCCCGCCAGCACCTTGCCCAGCTCACGGCAGGCGGCCAGCGCCGCGTCGTCCGGCGTCTCGCAGCAGGTGACGCTGTCGCAGGCCAGAGAGATGCCCGCGTTGCCGCAGTCCGTCTCCCAGTCGCGCATCCACTGCCCATCGCCCCAGCCGTAGGAGCCGAACAGCGCCACGCGCTTGCCGCCGATGCTGCTCTTGCAGCCGTCGAACATGGGCTGGAAATCCATTTCCTCCAGCACCTCGGAGCCCATGGCAGGGCAGCCGAAGGCGATCGCGCCGTAGCTGCCGAGGTCCGCGGCGTTCACCTGCTCGGGCGTCAGCAGCGTCACCTCCGCACCGGCCTCCTTCATGCCCTCCGCCACGGCGTTGGCCATGGCCTCCGTGTTGCCGGTGCCGCTCCAGTAGATCACAGCAGTTTTCATGATCGTAATTCCTTTCTTGTATCAGACTTTTGGTTAGAGCGGTCTAACTAACGCGCCATAAAAAAGCTGCCTAAACAGCGCCGCCTGTATAGTTAAACTACTCTAACTACATCGTATCACAATGCGTCACCGGTGTCAAGAGTGATTTGCGCTGCGCCTCCGAAAGGCAGCGCTTGCGCTGCGGGCGGCGCTGCGGTACAATAGGATCAGATCAGCCGGAGATAAGACCGTGTACCTTGCGTTTGGGCGGCAGGAGACGGACTCCCTGCGGCAGAGGGATCCACGGGAAGGAGGATACGCATGACTTATACCCAGACCTACGATTCCCCGCTGGGCGGTATCCTGCTGGCGGCGGACGAGCAGGGCTTGACCGGCCTGTGGTTTCAGGATGCCAAGCACGCGGCCGCCGGTCTTCCGGCGGCGCGGAGGGAGGAGGCGACGCCGGTGCTGACGGCGGCGAAGCGCTGGCTGGATACCTATTTCGCGGGCCGTGTGCCGCCGGAGCCGCCGCCCCTTCACCTCACGGGGTCTTCCTTCCGGCAGCAGGTCTGGGCGCTGCTCCTGCAAATACCCTACGGGCAGACCGTCACCTACGGCGCGCTGGCGCGGCAGCTGGCGCAGGCCCGGGGCGGAGCGGTATCCGCCCGGGCGGTGGGCGGCGCCGTGGGCCGCAATCCCGTGTCCCTGATGGTCCCATGCCATCGGGTGGTGGGGACCGGCGGCAGTCTTACCGGCTATGCCGGCGGGCTGGCGCGGAAGGTGTGGCTGCTGACGATGGAGGGCGCGGATATGAGCCGCTTTTTTGTGCCGGAGAGGGGTCCGGCGCGGTAACGGAAAAAAGGCGACAGGCTTCTGCCTGCCGCCTTTTTGCACGTAACGCTTACTCTGCGGCGCTTTTGGCCGCTTCCCGTCCGGCGCGGAACGCCTTCAGATTCAGCTCCTTCACCTTGGCGGGCACCGTCTCGGCCACGATCTGCTCCCAGTCGATGTCGGGACAGCCCAGCGCGTCGCACATGGCGCCGAACAGCACCACGTTCATGCACTTGGGATTTCCCAACTGGATGGCGATGTCGCTGGCGGGTACGGCGATGGTCTTGAAATTCCGGGCCATGGCCTCGATGCAGCCGGCGGGATAGGCCTCCGCACCGGCGGCAATGGTGGTGGACTTGATGGCGTAGTCATTGATGACGGCCACGCCGTCGGGCTTCAGAAACTCCGCGTAGCGGACGGCCTCCATTCTCTCCAGCGCCACCATGATGTCGGCCTCGCCGCGTCCGAACACGGGGCCGTAGACCTTCTTGCCCCAGCGGACCTGCGTGGACACGCTGCCGCCGCGCTGGGCCATGCCGTG
>CAKTOK010000019.1 GCA_934589835.1 uncultured Oscillospiraceae bacterium
CGGAATCGGGTGAGAAATGGCAAGATGGGAGAAAACTTCATAGGCAAATCGTGTAGCAGAAATGCGTAAGTCCGGATATGTTGGGACTTACGCATTTTTATTTTCAGAAAGAAAGGTGAATTATATGGAAGCCGGAAATCCGTTTTTGGGGACGGAGCGTATCGGACGCGGTGTTCTGGCAGGAGCAGTACGCGCAGTTCCCCTCGGCGATTATCAGCGTGAAACCCTATCGGGATTGAACATGGAAGGAGCGCGGAACCAATCCACTTATCAATAGGTGTCATGTATTTTGGCAGCAACGCCGCGAGCGGTCCCTCGCGGCGTTGGCTTTCATGTGTCAGATTTCAGCGGAATGTGGAGGCAGACCACACCGGTAACGCGCCGGACCGGCACGGTGCCCAGCATCGGGTCCCGACTGTCCAGCGACTGGCTCCTGTTGTCGCCCAGCACGAAGATCTCCCCCTCCGGCACGATGTAAAGGGCGTTCTCCCGATAGGGCTGGTCCTCGCCGCTCCCATGCAGGTAGGGTTCCTCCAGCGCGATGCCGTTGATATACACCACATCGTTCTCATAGTCGATGAGTACGCTCTGTCCGCCCACGGCGATGACGCGCTTCACAATGCTCTCACCGCCCAGCGGGCCGTCCTTTTCCGTGCGGATCACCACCACGTCTCCCTGCTGCGGCGTATAGCCCAACAGGCGGATGCCGATCAGCTCGCCGTCGTGCAGCGTTGGGAGCATGGACGTACCGCTGACCAGCATCAGCCGGAATACGAACAGGTAGACCAGCAGCAGCACGACCAGCGGCAGGCAAAGCTCCAGCACCCACCGCAGCCTGACGCCAGCCGGTTCGGGAGCGGCTTCGCTGGCTGTCTCCTCCTCCGGCTGCTCACTCGCCGCCGTATCCGGCCATTCAGGATGCCTTGGGTCCAATTCTTCCATGCGTTACCTCATTCGTCCGCGGGCAGGTCAGTTTATGACGCCTGTCCGCAGCACCGATGTCCTGTAATTGACAAAAAACGGGATGCTGAGCGTCGCCTCCCCCGTTGCTTCGCCGCACTGGCACCAGACGGTGGCCACCAGCTGGTACTGTCCCGCCTGCGGCTTTGTCTCCGCATTCTGCGGGATGGACAGCGTCGCGGTGTCGCCGCTTTCCGTGATGATGATACGGCTGCTGTCCACGGTGGCATCCTCCCGCTGGATCTGCCAAGTGGTGATCTTACCCGTGGTCTCCTGACCCCATTGGACGGTAAAGGTCAGTGTCTGCGCCGTATCCAGAACGGGGTCATCCGGCGCTTTCACTGTCACGCGGACATCCTCGCCCATCTTATAGGTGTTGTTCATGGCAATAGGCGGCACATAGGCCGTCCGCAGGGACAGCTCCTGCCGGTAGTGGCCGTAGGCCACAGAGATCATCATCAGGAGCGCCAGAAGCGCTCCCCCCAAAGCGCGCTTTTTCATGGCTGCACCTCTTTCATGCACACCACGCGCAGCTCCGTCATCAGCGGATTTGCGACCGCTTCGCCTGTGGATAGGGTGAACATAAGGTTTCCCCCAACGGGCAGCGACCACAGCGCCTCCTGTGCGCCTGTTTCCGCACCCCCTGCATGGAACGTATAGACCCACCCCGGGCCGAACTCTCGATACAGCGCGGAGCCCTCCTCGATTTCAACTGCCTGACCGGTATAGGCTGCCTCGCTCTCCGTCAGGGTAAAGCTCGCTTGCAGGCTGCTGTACAGCCGCACCGCAAACTGCTGTTTCTGTTGGTTGCTCTCCGCTGCGGTGACGCAGAAGGGCATGATCAGCACGCCGTCCGGCGGTGCTTGCCAGCGGGGCGCGTCCTTGCTCTCCGCCGATGCCTGTAAGGCGATACTGTCCGGCTCCTGCACGGAAAACCGGAGCTGCGTCTCCTTCGTGATGCGATAGCGGGCAAAGGCCGTCCCCACCGCGGCCGCTGCGGTCAGCGTCAGGGCCAGCGCCGCCAGAAGAAGGCGGCGTATGTGTACTTTTTTCATACCGCCGCCTCCCCTTTCTCGTTTTGTCATACCGGGACTTAAGCCATCGTGTCAGGCTGGCAGTTCCGCAGCCGCACACTGGTATGCTCCGCGTCCACCGTCAGCTCCACGAGCTTCTCCGCATTCTGTGCCGTCACGCCGTCCAGCAGTACGCTGCCGCCCGTCAGCTGGATGGCCGCTGTGCTGCCGGCGGGGCAAGCCACCGTGCCGTTGGACAGGTACAGCGTACCGCCTGTCACGGCGATGGGCGCCGGTACGGTCAGCGTATGCCCGCCCAGCTCTATGGTCACGTCGCTGTCCGCCACAGTAAGCGCCGCAGTCAGTTCGATGTCCTCTGTCAGCACGATGCGTTCCGCAGGCTGCAATGCCTCCAGCGCGGCCATCAGCTCCTCCGCGCCGGACACGGTCCGGTCCGCACGGCGCACCTGCTGGCCGGTGACGCTGATCTTCACCGTACCGGTGAGTTTGGGCAGTTCCGCGTTCTCCGTTCCGGAGGCGGCCGCGTTGGCCATCGCTGTGTCCAGATCGGAGGCCGCCTCGATCTCCTTCTGACCGTACAGGCGCAGGTAGACGTTGGCAGCATCCCCGCTCCCCTCCTGCACCAGATAGAACAGGGAGCCGTCCGCCCCGCGGATGGGCTTTTCCGCATCCGGCGCAAGGGGATAGCCGTCCGTCTCCGCCAGGCCGGTCAGGAACTCGGCCCGCGTCTGCTCGCCCACCGTTGTCAGTGCGCCGCTTTCATCGAACTGCGCGGTATCGTAGTCATACTCCACTGGCCGGAGATACGCCTTCTCCGTGACTTCACCGGCGGTAAGTTCTTCCGTTTCCGTATTCCGTTTCACAGCCACGCTGCCGGTAAAGTAGTAGCCCGTCAGGTCGTAGACCCAACGGCAGCGAAGCTGTGCCACGCCCTCGGTCTTTTCCGTGTCCACGCGGTCCTTGGGCAGCAGCGTATAGGCATAAGGATTGCTGCCGTGGAGCCACGCTTCCGCCACCGGCTCCTCGGCGGGCGTCTGGGCCGTCTCGCCCTCGGCAGAAACGGCCGCCTGCGGCTGCACCGTCTGCGCCGCGTCCACATAGAAATACAGGCGCTTTTGCAGCTCCGCGTCCAGCCCGCTCTTATCCACGGTGACGAAGGCCTTGGCCGGTGCGTCGCCGTCATTGGTCATGACCAACGAAAGGGGCGTATCGCTGCCGGGCGCGGCGGCCAGTACCGCACCCGCACGGGCGGCTGTATCACCGTTCAGCGTGACCGTGCCGGAAAAGCCCCATGCGTCGGTCTGCACGGTCAGCTCCTGCACCTGCGCCACGTTGGTATACCACGCCACGGCGCCGGTGAACACCAGCAGCAGCGTCATGACCAGCGCCAGCACCGTCAGGACGCCCTGCCGCACGATGCGCCGCTTCAGGGCCGATATATCCGTATTTTCCGGTTGTTTAACGCTTCGCCATTTCATCATCGTTCCGGTGCAGTTCCTTCCTCAATTCGCTTTGCAGCTCCTGACGGAGCTTCTGATATGTCTCCTCGCCCAGCTGCTCCCGCAGCGCCTGTATGGTATCCTCCGCCGGCGGCGCTTTCTCTGCCGACGCCAGCCTGTCCAGCTCTGCGATCTGCGCGCGCATGGTCCCCACGCAGTCGCGCATGATGAAGCTGCAAATGATCAAGACGGGAATGAGCACGCACAGCAGGAAAAACGGGCGGCTGCTCAAAAGGCTCAGAAAGGACGCGCCGAAGCTGCCGTCCTGCGAATACCAGACCACCCTGCCCACCAGATCGCTGCCGCTGACGGCCCGGGCGTCGGCGGCGGTGTTGGCGTCGCCCTGCGTGGTGAAGATGTATGCCCCGCCGTCAAAGGACTTGCCGATGACCCGATGGGTGATGATGCGGTCGGGCAGGTCGGGGTCGCTGGCGCGGTAGCACACGATATCCTGCACCGCCACGTCGGCGGGCCTGACCTGCTGGCTGACCAGCAGTGCGCCGGTGGAGATGGTAGGCTCCATACTGCCGCTGACCACCCGGAACAGGCTGTAGCCGCCCAGCGTCACATAACCGCGGGTCAGCACCTGCGCCAGCACGCTGGCGCACAGCACCAGCGACAGCACCAGCACCGCCGTGCAGACCGCCGAGCCGATGCTGAAGCGGCGGGGTTTTTGATTGTCTGAAAGAGTCTGTTTTTCTTCCATGCCGTTTATTGGTCGCTGCCTGCCAGCTCCAGATGGATACCCAGCAGGGCGTTTTGTGCGTCGTTGATGCAGTCCGCGTCCTGTCCCTCCAGCCAGACGAACAGCCGGATGCGCTGCGGCTCGTTGGCCTTCAGGCGCAGGATCACGCCGTCTGCTGCCGCGCCGGAGATCGGCGCATTCTCCGCATTCTCATAGAGGTCGGCAGCGCGCTGATAGAACTGCCCCGAGGTCACATAGGGCCGGTACTGCCCGCCCAGCGCCTTGGTGTAAAACTGACGCGCAACGGCGAGGGCTTCCATATTCAGCAGGTCCGTATCGGAGGATTCCGCAAACTGTGCGAAGGCGTTGTTCAGTGATTCCTGCTTCCACTGGGAGGTCTGCTGCACCGTCAGATGGCCGCTGATGTCACCGGTCTCCCCTGCCGCGCTCCGGGGCGTTGTCACCGTGTATGTACCGCTATCCGTACTGTTGGGCTCATAGATGAGGAACGAGGTCCCCTCGTCGCTGTCAAGCCCCGTCAGGAAACCCAGACGCAGGCATTTTTGCGCCGCCAGACCGGCGTCGTCATAGCTCAGCGTCCAGCCGCCCTCCGCGCTCTTCTGGGGGAGCGGCAGGGTCAGGGCGTAGCTGCCCGCGCTTTTGCTGTCACCGGCGGCAAGCCGCAGGTTGAAGTCCTCCGGCGCGGACACCCAGAAATCCATATAGTAGTAGCTGCCCTCCTGCGCCGCTGCCGCCTGCTCGGCGGGGAGATTGGCATGGGCAAGATTCTCGTCCTCCGTAAAGGCTGTGGGCCCCTCCATCCCGTCGGCGGCATCGCCATACTGCGGCAGATACCAGTGTACGCCGTCCGCCGTGGAAACAGGGGTCAGCCCCGCCAGTCCATTGAAATAGTCGTAGTTTGCGTCCTTCGTGATGTCCAGCGTGTCACCGAACGTGCCGGGCGCATGGCTGCCGTCGGCGGCGGTCACGTCCGGCGCGACCTGAATGACCTTGGCCGCGCCAACGGTGATCTGCATACCGCCGGCCTCCGGCGCCACGCTGAGAATATGCCACGCATAGGTGGCCGCCCCCACCAAAGAGGCGGCAGCCAGCACCAGCAGTACCGCTGCCGTGATCTTCAGGATGGGTTTTCCTGTCTGAAAAAACTGCTTCATGGGTCATCTGATGTCGCTCTGGGTGCGCTGCCGCCGCTGCTGAATGGCGGCGCGGCGCTCCTCCTCGGCGCGGCGGCGGTCCTCCTGCTGCTGCTGCCGGAGCTGGCGGCGCACAGGCAGCTGCTGGTCAAACAGGCGCAGCGCCGCTTGATACGGGGCGGACGCGGCGGCGTCCTGCTGTGCCTGCTCCTCCTCGGCGCGGCGCTTCTCCTCCTGCCGCTCCTGACGGCGCTGGGCCTCGGCCGCCGCCCGTTCCCGGGCGCGGCGCTCCTTCTCCTCCTGCCGGAGCTTGGCGGCGCGTTCCCGCTCCTCCTGCTCCCGCTGGGCCGCTTCGTCCAGCAGCTGCACGGCATCCGCGTAGTCCTCCCGCTGGGCGCGCTGACGCAGCTCCGCCTCGGCCTCGGCCCGCTGGGCCAGACGCTCCGGCAGATGCTCGCGGAAGTATTCCAGCTCGGCGGACAGCGCCTGCTTGCGGCGACGGTCCTCCGTCTCGCGCTCCATGCGCTCGTAGAGCCTGCGCTGTTCCTCGGCTTCCTTTTCGGCACGGCGGCGGGCGGCTTCCGCCTCCTTCTCCGCCTTGATGCGCGCCTTCTCGGCGGCCTTTTCCGCCTTGATGCGCGCCTGCTCCTCCTTCTTCCGCTGGGCCTGCTCCTCCACCAGACGGCGGCGCTCCGCCGCCTCCTCCTGCATGAGCTGCTCTTTCGTCAGCTCCTCGATGAGGATCTTGCGGACCTCCACATCCGGCAGGTCGTAGTCCTCCGTCAGCTCCTCAATGACCTGCTTGATGAACTTTGGCTTCAGCTTGCGCTGCCGCGGCTTGCGGAGCACCGGCAGGCGGCGGCTCTCCTCATCCTCCAGATAGCCCTTGAGGATCAGGTAATTGAACAGGATGTTGTGGTAAATATCCTTCTCGAAGGTCTCGCTGACGGTGGGGTTCTGCTCTACCACGGCGATGACGTAGCCGACCTGGTCATAGGAGCGCAGGAACTCCAGCAGCTTCACCGCCGCCTTATAATCGGGGTTGCGCTTGAGGATGTTGGTCTTGTGAATGGCGCCCTTGACCCGATCGAACTGCGCCAGCTGCTGGGCAAAGGGAGAGCTCATGAACACGCCCAGCAGCCGGTACAAGCGGCTGATGCGGTTGAAAATGTCTCGGTTCTTTTCGTCCGTCTCCAGCATGGATTCCGTGCTTCGGATGTGCAGAAACAGGTCCATGTGGACCAGCTCGGTGGCGCTCTCCATGTTGGAGGTCACCTTCAGCTTGGCGCCGAACTGGTCGCCCATCGCGCCGAACAGCGCATCGTGGCGGATCTTCGTGAAATGGTACGCCTGCTCCAGCGCCGTGAAGACCAGCCGGTTCTCGTACAGGCCCAACGACTCCTCGCGGTATTTCTGCAGGACGCGGCTGGGCCGCACCGTACCGTCCTCTTCGTTATAATCCTCCACCAGCGCGGCGTGGCTGGACAGATGGCGCACCACATCCTGTCCGGTGCGCCTGGCGTAGGCCACGTTGACGATCAGCTCGTCCTCCTTGAATTCCTGCCGCGGCATGGCGATGATGTGCTGGAACGCCTCCATGGACGCCTCGATGTTTTCGACCCATACAGGATCCACAGACTTGACCTCGCGGCGGTTGGAGAACTGGATCTGATTGTCCGCGTTGGCGATGGACTCCATGAAAAACCGGTAAAAGTCATCGCCGCTCAGCGCGCGCTGCACGCTGCGGGTAAACTTGCGATAGACGGGGTCCACCAGCAGATCTTTCTTATTCACTTTCTCTTTGGATGCTGCCATATCGGCTCCCCTTTATGCTGCATTATTCTCCTGTGCTCTGGTCGCTGTCGGGCATCGTCAGGCTGATGGTCACCACAGGTGCCCCCTCGGTACTACCCTCCGCCGGCATGTCATAGCTTCCGGAAATACCGGTGCCTTTAATGGTGACTGTCAGCAGCGTGTCGCTTGCCCCTGCCGGCACGGTCAATTCGCCGGTTCCGCTGTTGTATGTCAGGTTTTGCGGTATGTCTCCGATCATAACGGCATCCGCCCCCAGTGTGATGCCATCACTCCCAGCAGACGCTGTGAGCGCCAGTACCTTTGCCGCGCCTGTGGTATTGGTAATGGTAAACGTCACGGTGGCCGTTCCGGACCATTTGCCCTGGCCCACCAGCTCATAGCCCGCGCTGATGGGAATACCGGTCAACGCATTTTCACTGTTGGTGGACGTGTTGATGACCCATCGGTAGTTTTCTGCGCCCAAGGTATAGGTCAAATTGTTTGCCGTGACCGCTTTGTCAACCGTAAGTTCCGGTGTCACATTCTCCAGCGGCATGACCGCAACATCCTCCGCCAGTACGCTGTTCAACGCCAGACGCACCACACCGTCCTCAGAGAACAGCGTAAACCGCGTCCCCTGTTCCGTCACATAGTCGGTGTTGTAATTGGTGGCGATCAGCCCGCCGATGGCCAGTCCTTCTGGTGCTTGATCCGCATCAAACAGCGCAATGCTGTTCTTCTCCAGTACGCCGCCGCAGCGGGCGGTCAGTGCCTGAGAAAACGGCAGGCACGCGACAGCTCCGTTCCCATTGACCGCATCCAGTACGGCGGACAGCTCTTCTGCCGTCAGTATGTCGGGGTCCACATAGAGGATGAGCCATCCCTGACCGGCTACGGTCTCCCGCAGCGCTTCCAGCACTGCGGCCTTTGTCTGCTCCGTCAGCGGCAGCGCTTTCAGAGACAGCTGCTCCCGTTCCACTTCGTTATAGGGCTGCATGACACCGGCCGGCTCCACCAGCCGGACGGCATTTGCGTAGTACAGGCCCACCTGCTGCTCCGTAAGCTCCACGCCTGCGGGATACAGGAAGCCGCGGGGACGCAGGCCGTCCTCGGCAAAGCGCTCCCGTCCGCCTGCCAGCGCCTGCAGCAGGGCGTTTTCGTCCGCCGCCTCGGCAAGCGCGGCCGCGCCGCCGTCCAGCAGGTCAAGCCCCTGCTGGGACAGCTCCTGCAGCGTATCGGCGTCCAGCGCATCCGGCATCTCACTCACCGCCAGCGTGGGATACACGCCATACGCGGAAAAGGTATCCACCATGCTCAGGGGCGTCTCCACCTGCGTTTCTTCGTCCGCATCCTCCGGTATCTCCACCGCCGGCACGGTCAGGAAGGACTTCTTTGCCGCCGTGATAAACGTGACAATCGGCCCATCGTAGGCGCGCACGGGCGTTACCAGCTCCGATTCCTCGTAAGACCGCCCAACAGGGACATCCACCGTCTCGGCCGGAGTCTCCTCGCTGTCCGCCAGCGCCATCGGCGCCGCATCGTCCTCCACCCCATAAATATCGCCGGTATAGCAGACAATGCGGTGCTCAGTTCCCTCGATCTCCAAAGGTCTCCAGGAAAACGGCACAGCTGTGCCAGCCTCCGCAGCAAGTACGCCGCTGGGAAGCTGCCACAGCATGAGCAGTGCGAGGACCGCGCCCCATATTCTGTGTTTCTTATGCAAGGCGAGGCCCTCCTTTCGGGTCTGCTTTGATCGTAGTTGCGTCTTTTCTGATCCTTAATCCGCCATGTTCAGCACCGTGGCAAGTCCCACGCTGCCGGCGGAATAATACGTCTCCGGCTGGTAGCCCATGATCTGCAGCGTCACGTCTCCGGCCGCCGCCTTTTCGTTGAGCTGCACCCGCTCCACATACTGGCCCGGTTTCAGCAGCCCCGTCTCGCCGATGATCTCATTGTCGCTGTTGAGCACCCGCAGCTTGGCCCAGACGGCGTTGCCCGCGTCATTGGTGAAGTACAGCGGCAGGCTGCCGTTACTGTCGGCGTTCAGCACGCCGCAGACGTGGACATTGTAATCCTCACTGATGGACAGAGCCGCCCAACCCAGCGCCGCATCCACCGCAGGCGTTCCGTCCACGGCAGCGGTATCAAACTCCGGCGGCACGAAATCGCCGGTATTTTTGCCGGTATTATACTCCTGCTGTACGCTGCTGCCGCCGGCCAGATGGCCGCCGTCCTTGTTCCAGTCGATCCACCAGCCACCCCAGATCCAGCGGGCCGCCACCAGAAACGCGATGGCCAGAAGCTCCACGGCAATAATGAGCCGATAGTTCCGCAGGGAGCGCTGCTGCTCCTTCGTGTAATTCACAGCCTGAGACATGGGTGTTACCTCCTGAAATCGCGTTGTGCAGTGCAGAATATGCCGGATTCTTTCTCGGCAAAAGGCAGCGCGAAACCGCCGCCCTTTGCCCAGCCCCGGAGCCTGCGCTCCGGGGTGGGGTTCGTGGTCATGATGGTCTATGCTTGGCTTAGCCGTTGCCTTCTGTGACCGTGATATGACCGATTTCACCGGCTGTCAGTTCACTCTCTGTCGGCGTACCGGACAGCGTGCAGACCACGGTCTGCGAGGTGTGTGCCGGAATGGTGACGGTATCACCGGCCGCAGGAAACTCCTCGCCGTTCACCACCAGCTTCAATGCGCTCTCTGCGGCGCCATCTGTTCTCTCCAGCTTGATGGTATAGGTCTTTGCCGCGCTGGTGGAGTTGATGAAGTAGATACTGCCGTTGGCCACGGTGATGGTGTCGTCCTCTGTCACCGTGAAGCTCCTGCTGCCGGCGGCATGACGCCACGCGAAGGAATCCACCGGCTTCCAGCTAGCCGTCTTACCATCTGCGTCGAACGTGTAGACGGCCGCGTTGCGGACCCACTCAAAGCTCATGTCGCCCATGTAGTAGCCCTCCAGCGCCGTGGTAGGCATCTGGGTCACAATGTTGACGGTGCTGTTGGCCTGCAGGTCCGTCACAGCAAGGGACAGCTTGTCCGCCGCGGGACGCACCGTGCAGTTGTGGGAGTCAACGCTCTTGATGAGCCTGCCGTCGGCGGGATAGTAAGTCCAGGTCCTGTTGGCGGCATTGTAATGAGTATCCTGTGCGGGTTTGTTCGTAGGCTGTGAGCTTTCGTGGTTCACATACACAGCATCGCTGCCGCTGATGTAGGTGTACTGCTTCACACCACCATCCACCGACCAGATGAGGGATGCATCGTAGGGTACGAGGGTGAAAGAGTATGTCTTCACGAAGTTATTTGTCGATGTGTCTGGTTCACTCTCGCAGCTCTTTGCATCCGCACCTATCTTATCGTTAAAATAGGCATCAGAAATGTAGTAGTGCTCACCAGCAGGAATCGTGAACTGCGGACAATAGCCTGCTGTTGCGCTCTCGCTGAACGCCTTGTAGGCCCAGCTGGTCCACTTGGTGAACGGAATGGTCTCGACCTGATAGCAGCTCACCGCTGTGTTGTTCTGATGGCTCTGCAGGAAGGTGACCTGCTGCTCCGTCTCGTCACCGACGGTCCACTTCCAGATCGCGATCCGCTCGTAGCTGTCCAGCGTCAGCTCGACGGTGGTATCGGCCTCCACGCCGGTCAGCGTGCAGCCACAATCAAGTCTGCCGCTGTTCCAAGGATCCAGCGGGATCGCCACCTCGTCCTGCTTCAGTCCTGCGACACCGTTGATAGCCGGCGATCCTTTGTCCGTTGTGATCTTGTACGCCTTTGCGAAGCGTTTCGTGTTGCCCTCAACACAGAAATTGATGTCTTCACCGTCTGCAGCGTTCTTACCGTTCTCCGCGGCGCAGAACTTCTCCAGCACAGCGCCCTTCTGGTCCACGAAGGTCACATCATAGGCGTAGGGCACCAGATTGACCGTCACTATCGCGCTGGGCATATCTTCGTTCAGAGTCGGCAGGATACCATCAAACTCAAGTGACCAGATATTGCCACTTTGTGAGAAGTCATCATAGTACCACCCATTCGCCTTTGTGCTTCCCCTGTCGCTCCGCAAGACCGGTGCTGTTCTCTCATCGCTGAGGACGTAGCGCCGCCCCTCTGGAATTGCGTATGCGATACCCGCTTGCCCATAATTGTTTAAAAGATTTGCATAATACCACCCCTCCGTGCCGTTGCTGCGCAGCGTGCGATATTGGGGGTAGAACAGCCCTGGATTCTGCGGATCTTCGTACTGGCCATCCGGCTTATCCGTCAGATACTCCGTGTAGGAAAGGTCTGCCGGCACGTTGGCTGCGCCGGTTACGGCAGCATTCCACCGCCACACGGCCACATAGGACTGGAACGTGAGCTTGATGTTCACCTCTTTTTCCGTCAGCGCGACCTTCGCATCGGCAGGCAGGATGGTGCTGACAGACTGCATCGCCTTACCAGCCAGTGTGCCGCCGTCGATTCGATACTGAGAAACGATGTATTTGCCGCTTCCCTCGGGCGCAGGTGTGTAGTCGGGGTCGTTCGTAAAGAACGGGGTGATCGTCTTCGACGTGGTGGTATCACCGTTGACAGTGGTGATCGTGCCGCTCACCTTGTGTGCATAGGTGGTGATGGCGATATTGACTGTGACATCGCCGTATACGCCGGTGACCGTAATGTCGTTCGTATTGTCACGGTCCTTGACCGTGACGGCGCTATCCGTGCAGGTAATGTCCTTTGCCTCCACGACCTGCCACCTTTCGCCATTCTGGTTCAGATTGTAGGTGGCCTCACTGCCGTTCTTGATCTCCGTCTTGGGGACGTCCATCACCTTTCCGTCCATAGTGACATTCCACGTGACACTGCGGCTGGCGCTGTAATGGACGGTGGCCACCGCATCCTTGTTAATACCGGTAACGGTAACTTCAAAGGGATCCTTGCCGGTATTGATAGAGCTGCCCGCACCTTCAAAGGCTGCCCCCTCCGTTGTCTGAATAGTGACCGCGCCGGTCGCATCGACCACACCGCCCTTGATACCCGCGCGAACGGCCTGCATTTCGTCGCTGGCAAGGTAGCTCATAAACGTGTGGGTGACATCCTTGCTCTTGGCATCCGCAAAGTTCCAGCGCACCGTGTGGTTGTACTTCTTGACCGTGACGGTGATGGTGCCGTCCGTGATATTGGACAGCTTCACATCGGTGCAGCCGTCCGTCACTGCGTTGGCGAGCTTGGTCTTGCCATCGTCCACTGTGGTGGCGTTTTCAATGACCAGGCCGGAATTGCTGGCGTCCGCCTTGATGCCGGTAATGGCATAGCCGTCCGGCGTCTGGAAGGAAGCTGTGCCGTCAATGGAGTAGAGCTTCTCCGGCGTAAGACCGGTGACTGCCTTACCCGCGGCGTCCACATAGTTGACGTTCAGCGTGTAACGGGTCCAGTTGTAGGTGCCATTCTCCGCCGGCGCCGCCTTGTAGGTGGCCTTCTTGAAGGCAGTAACTGCCCCGTCGTTCACCATCGGCCCGGAGGGATCCTGCCAATTTGCAGATGTTGCAACATTATCAGCAGCATTTGCCTCCTTGATAGATTTTTGCGTGGACGTCGGCAGTTGATTGACAATCACTTTTGCATTAGGGCCGGTGGGAACCAACCCTGTTTTGTTGCTTTGGCTGAACGACAACACACCGTTCACTGTTAAAGTGCCCGCAAGGTTCAGCTGTGCATTTCCTGTTGGCTTCACCTTTCCTGTGTTTTTCACAATACCAGTGGCATCCAGATGTGTACGGAACTGATTATGTGACCACTCGTCCTTATAGTCCGCCGCATCATAAAAGTAAAGAGACGCATACTGTCCACTGGATATCTCAAGTTCTGCACCTTCCTCCACCGTCAAAGACGCCCCAGGCAAAAACTTCAGGCCATAGTTCACAGTGAGCTTACCATCCCTGGCCACCGTCACATCCAAGTTGTCGCTAATGGCCAGAACCAGTTTTTTTGTATCGACCGAATACGCGCCAACATTGATATTCAAATAATTCATCGACACGCTGCCGTTCAGTTCAACACGGAGTTTGTCCTCTGCGTAATCGTAACGTGTCGTAACGGTGGCATCATCGCTCATTACGAACAGGCTGGGATCATTGCCTGTCCCGTTCGAAATGATATCCACGGGATCGGCTTGTATTGCATCCCCAAATATCCCTACTTCATTGCCGAAAACTATTTTCGTGCGCTTACTCGTGCACACTACAATCTGAGCCTTCATGTTGGCTCCCCGTTCATAGACCGTCTCCACCATGTTATTCTGGAGATAATACATGGTGAATGGTGCAACCTTAGATGCGTTCAAACTTGTATAGGTTCCACCGCGCCAATCTCTGATCTGCAGCAACTGATAAATCGCACTGCCGGGTTTGGCATAAACGCGGCCGGTACGGGTGGCACTATCCCATGCGTCGGTATGATTCTCGTCTATTACATAGCCGCGGGCATAGAAATCGCCCTCCACAATAATTGTGCCGGAGACGATCATCTTTCCATACGAGCCGCCTACAATGTGCGCCTGGTAACTCGAGCCGCCGTTGGCACCCTGAATCGCGTTGACCAGCAATGTACCGCCCTTGTTGACGTTCACTGTAACCGTCTCCGGTACCGTCAGGGCAAAGTAGGCACTGCCTGTCGTGGCAATGGTTGTTTGCGGATTTTTCTCCTGTATATTCACCACCGTGTCTACGGCGGTATCGTGCTTGTCGCTATAAGGTACCACCAGCTTTACGCCGGAGGGAATCACATACGTCAGCGCACCGGCAGCATCTGCCGCGACATACTTGCAATCTCCAATCGCATAGCGGGACGCATCTGCCGCGCTGGCGGGCAGTGTAATGGAACGTTTGCTGTTATCGACCACGACGCTGGTTTCACCGGTGGACGCAGCCGCCACGCGCATGGCATCTTCCCAGTAGTAGTAATTCGCATCGCCAATATGGTAGCTTGCTTCCATATCGCTTTTTACAAACACCGCGCGAATACTGTTGCCCTTACTATCGGGCCCATAATTGGTCAGCGGGTTTGCCGTGGAAATCGGCGTATGATACTCATCTTCCCATAGGTAGAACTTGTAACCTGCCGCTGCGGTGGCCGTAAGGGTGACCTTCTTGCTCGTGGGAGCATAGGAAATGGTTTCATCCTTTTCGGAGGAATTCACCTTATCCGTGCCGTTTGTGGCGCTGTATGTGCCACGCTCGGCGGGCAGCAGGGTGAGATTGTAGATATCCGACTGCACCACAGAGAAGTTAGACAGTGTGATGGATTGTGTCGGGTTATCTTTATTTGTTATACCGGAAGCTGTTCCGCCCGCCGACGTGATCACAATGGACTTGCTCTCACCTGCAGGAATAGACGCATTAAATGTACCAGTAGAAAAACCTTCCACATCGCAGGTAACGCTGGAGGTATCAAACCACGTATGCCTCTCTGTCCATTGGAATTTCAACGTAACAGCCGCAGTATTCGTATTTTTGATGACCAGCGTACGGGATTTCGCATCAAATGTATCTCCTCCCGATTTCTGTCTTGCGGAGTACACTGTGCCCGTCAGTGCAAAATTTCCTGTTGCCTGCGATCCACTTTCTGCCCACTCCGAATATTTGTCTCCTCTCTTCGCGTCGTATTCTCCGCTCGGCGCATCGACAGACAGCTCGATCCCCTCTACGGGCGTCCAGGTGCCCAGTCGAACCGTATCCGCCGCGAAGCTGGTGCCGATCAGCGAAACCGCCAGCACACAGGTCAGCACAAGGGCTGCCGCGATGCTCAGCAGCTTCACGCCCCGCGGCAGACGGCGGGCCTCCCCCTTTGTTTTACGCATTGTAACACCTCCCCTTGTTATCGTGCGTTTCTCTCTTTCTCATATCCTGGCTCCTCCTTTGCAATACTCTTGCGGGACTCACCGCATAACAGACATATCAAGCGAGGATGAACTCCTCGGCAAAAGGCAGCGTGGGCCGCTGCCCTTTGCCCAAGCCCGGAGCTTCCGCTCCGGGTCGGGTATAGCCAGCCGCAAAGGCCGGTGGGGTGCAGAATGGTGGTGCGTTGGTTAGACGACTTTGTCAACGGTAACGGTCAGCGTACCGATAGACGTCACGTTGTTCTTGATCGCGCCGGCAGTAATTTCCGCAGCCTGGATCGTAAAGTTCACGCCGCCATCATTTACAGCGGTCACCAGTGCAGTGGAGGTGTGATCCGCCTTTGTAGCAATCGTCTGTGCGGCAGAAGGCAGGCCCCATGCTGCCTGATTGAAGGTAAAGGCCTTCGTCACGTTACCGGCCTCAGTGGCACCGTCAAACTTGTAGGAAACCTTCACGTCCTTGTTGGACCAGTTCTCGACCTTGACAGAAACAGTAGCCGTGCCGCTCCATGTGCCATTGATCTCATAACCGGCGGACTTGGGCTGTGTATTGGCCGTGGTCTGCTCAGTCGTCATTTCACTTGTGCCTGTTTCATCACTATAAACCTTCCATTCATAGCTATTTGCATCAACGGTGTACTTCAGCGAAGAAGCGACGTTCCACTCCATATACACATAGTATTTGGTCGGGATAGTTGCGGGCGTAGCGGTGTTTTCATAGTCAGCGGGGATCTCAATGCTCTTTGTTGTCGCAGCAGAGAAATCAGTGATCATGACCTTCCCTTCCACGGGATCCGCTGCGAGAGCGGTGACGGTCAGGCTCAAGGCCATGACCAGTGCGAGGATCAAGCTTGTGATCTTCTTCATTTTTTTCTTCCTCCTGTTTTACTGTTTTTTTGTATTTGCACCCCACAAATGTGGTTTACAACAAATTTGGATGCCCTGTCAGCTAACGGCGATATTCACGGGAATATCCGTGTTGACAATGGCCTTTTCGCCGGTGTCCTCGTTGTAGAACAGGACGCGCATCACACCGGAATAGACGCCGGTGGACATGGCGACCCCCTCCTCCGGTGTGGCGGTGAGCTGCTCCACATAATAACCCGGCCGCAGGATGCCGGACTCCGCCAGCAGATATTCGTCCGGCTTGCCGGTGTCGGTATTGACGCCGCCGTAGACGATGACCTGCAGGACCATAGCCTGCGTGGAGCTGCCCGGATTGGTAAAGGACAGGGTCACAAGGCCGCTGGCCATGTCATAGCTCACCTCATCGGAGTAGGCCAGCGCCACAGCGCCGCCGCTCTGGGAGGCGGTAAACTTCTCCTGCTCATCGTTGGTGGGCCTGCTGTTGGGCTCGTCCTTGATGAGGGGATAATCGGGCGCCAGCACCACCTTCCCGTCGTCCGCAGGCCGGAACCAGCCGGTACGAAGCACCAGCAGGATAACGGGGAGCAGCAGCAGGAGCGCGGCCAGCCGCAGGTCGCGGCGGGTGCGCTGGAAATCCTTTTCCGGCTTTCCGGAGGACGAAGGCTGCTGTTCCGTCTGTGGAATATCTTGTTTGAGATCGTTCACACTCATGTGATTTCTCCTTTGTGTCGGCGGTCAGGTCACGCGCCCTCGCCATCCTGTGGAACCGTATAGTCGGTGTAGGTCATGGGCGTCAGCGCATCGCCGTCCACGCTGAACTGCAGGTTGATGGAGCCGGACATGGAGATGGCCTTATCCGCGGTAAAGTCACCGCTCTGGGCCGCATCGCCGTCCAGATACACCAGCGCTGTCATGCCGGCAGGGTTGTCCTTCTGCAGTCCCACAAGGGTCTGCTGCTGCATCGGCTCTCCCACCACCAGAATGCCGCCGGTTTTGTCGATGCTGCACAGCGTCAACTGGGCGCGGACCGTCGTCGCGCGCGCACCGCTGCCGCCGTCCCATGCGGGGTTGGTTACTTCAATGTTCGTAGCCTTTGCGGCGCCATAGATGTTGCCGCCGTCAGGGTTATAGAAGACCACCCGCAGGCGGGAGATCAGATTCTCCGCACGCGCTTTGATCAGGTCCTCCGTCAAAGCGCCGCCCAGATCCTCCGCCGCGTTTTCGTAGAGGGTGAACTCCATCGTGCTGCCGCCGCCCTGCGTCGTCTGGTTGGAGGGCAGGCGGTCCGCCGCGTCTGTGGCCGCTTTGCCGGTGACGCGGTCAACTGCCTCCTGCTGCAGCAGCAGATTTCGGTTTTCAGACGCCTGAAATGCCAGATCCACCGCATAGCCGTAGGCGCTGACTGCTTCCACAGTCTGCACCGCGTATGTCACATAGCCGGAAACGTTCAGGCCGTCTGTGGCGTCGTAGATCTGTTGGAGACAACCCGTGTTGGTCTTGGGATCGTAGCCGAAGTTGGTGTTGTAGTTGCTGCTGACGGCAGAAGTGGCACGGACCTCGGTGGCGTAGTAGACGGGATAAGTCCACCGTCCATCTACCACCTCATCCTCTTTTCTTAAAACACCACTGTCAAAGTCTCCAATGACTACCGCCATGTCAGAGAATATACTGGAATTAGCACCCATGTAAAAACGAGACATAGCGCTCTCGGGTTTGTCTTCTCTATATGCAAAAATCTTATTATCTTGCAGTATTTCTGTATACAACGCCTGATATCGCCCTGTCTGCTCACCGTTTTCCATCTCGACAACTTGAATATTTGTCAAAGCTTTCGTGTCAAACAATTTCAGCATCACGTCAGACAGTTTTTCACGTTCCTTTTTATCTGAGACTATTCCATTAATTTCATTTTCCAATGCCTTTTTATCGATGCGTTCGTACTCAGTCTTTGCTTCCGTTATTCTCCGACGGACTTCCGAGGCTGCCTTTGCCACTTCCATTACGCGGCTGTAGGCCTCATAAAGCTCGCTATCTACGTTCTGATTCAGCTCGCCGCGATTTTCCTCTGCAATCGCATACACACTGGGAGTGGTATCGTCCGGAATGTCGCTGGGCATCAACTCCAATGCATGGAACGTGGCATACAGCTCCGAAAGAGCTTTACCATCCACCGGATAGTTTGTGAGGTCTGCCGCCGCTACAGCCAGCAGAGACTGCCGGACACTCTTCACGGCATCGCCCACAAGACCGTAAAACGTCAAAATAAACGCTCCACTCGTTTTATAGTCTGCCATACCATAGGTCTTTTTTTCTTCAGTGGTCGTGCCTCCACCAATTCCGCTGTTGACCGTATTGTCAATAATCGTCACAAGTCCCGCCGCGTTTGTCTCATCGGCAAACGCCGCCAGCAGATCGCTGTTCAATTTCGCCCGCAGGCGCTGCACTTGGGAACGCGTCTGCGTGATCAGCTCCCGCCGTGACAGCTGATACTCATGTGACTCCGCCGTCTTGTTGATCTGACCTTGATCCGCATAGACGCGAACGCCCTTGCCGCCGGTCGTCACGCTTTCGAATGTCGAGCCGGTATAGAAAAACTGCGCTACATGGTCGGCATCCGATACGATCTCCGTAATGCGGCCATCCTCGCCAAACTGCGGAACACCCAGCGCTTCGCCCATGACATTGCCGTTTTTCAACTGAAGCCGCGCGGGAGACAATGCGATTCTGTCCAGTCCATAGGTATTGCCGGACAGGTCCACTACGTTGCCCCACGTATTGTTGGATTCCTTCAAGGAATTGCCTGTATTGACGCTGGAATCACCCACGCCGTGTTGGATATCACTCAAATTGCCCGTACTCTGCAATGCGATCTCCAGCGCGCCGTTGGCGCCGGCGGTGGTCTTCATCTCGCTGACCTCCGGCGCGGTGGATAGCACGAACCACGCGTAGGTGCTGGTGGACAGCAGGATCGCAGACACCAGAAGCAGCGCCACTGCGGACATCAGCTTCGCCTTTACCTGCTTCTGCATGGTAAGAATTTCTTTGATCTCCAAAACCGCAGCACTCCTTCCTTAGTTATTCTTCTTCAGATATTCGATGTAGTCCTTGCATATCTTCATGGCGTTCTTGCCGAACAGCTTGTCCAGATATGCCTCGAACTTGGTGAGCTGGTCCTTCATAAAGCCGAGGCTCAGGGACTCGAACTTACGCAGCACCTTTTTGGCCACCATGAAGTCCACCGCTTCGATCTCCGTGCCGCCGCAGGCGATGTATGCGGGGATATAATCCTTGAGCTGCTTGACAATACGGTTGCCGAACGCCAGCTTGAAGTTCTTGATGAGGTACAGGTTCAGCTCCTCCAGCTTCGCCTGCATCTTCTCCGACAGCGGATAGCTGTCGCGGGCCTGTGCAAACAGCGCCTCCAGGTGCTCTGTCGTGATGTGGACCACCTCGGCCGGTTCGCATTCAAACGCCTCGGCACGGCTGTCCAGATCGATGGGCAGCGCACGGTCGTAGACCTTATCCGCCACGGCAAAGGTGGAGTCGTCGTTGTTGATGGTGCCCACAAACCAGACATTGTCCGGGATCGGAACAGCGCCGTTATGGATCAGGCAGGGGTCGTTGTCCCACGTGGAGGACACAATATCCACCTTCCAGTCCGCCTTGTTGGGCAGCTCCAGAATGGAGAGCATCTCCGCAAAATAATACTCCACGCGGGCGATGTTCATCTCGTCCAAAATGACCACGTGTGGGTCGCGGTAGTAATTCGCCTCATAGACGGCTTCCAGGAAGCCTGTTTCCGTATATTTCTTCGTGAATTCATTGTAGTAACCGTACAGCTCCGTGCGCTCGCGCCATGCGGGCTGCACGGGGACAAGGCTGGTGTCCTTGCCCACGAACTGGCCGAAGGCATAGGCCAGCGAGGTCTTACCGGTACCGGAAATGCCTTGCAGAATAATGATGCGAGCCGTACCCAGCGCCGCCACAAAGTACCGCATCATGCTGATGTCGTAGTACAGGCCCAGCTGGCTGGCGGCGAACCGGCGGAAGCGGTCGCAGAACTGCTCCAGCGTGATCTCATCATCGTAGACGGGGGGATGATACTGCATCTTGTAGAAGTTATCCACCGTGGTCAGCCGGAAGAAGCGGCTGGACTCGGGGTCCACGCAGGGGGACTGGAACGTGTTGCGGTTGGTATCGGGCACAAACGCCCCGTCCTGCTCCTCCGGCGCCTCTTCGGGTTCCTCCGGCTCCTCCTGTCCCGCGCCCAGAGCCGCCGCCTTCATTTGCAGCAGCTTGTCCTTTTCATAGTTGGCGCGCAGCAGGTCGCGCTGCAGGTCCTTGACCTGCTTTCGCATGGCCTCGTACTCCTTCACCGGCACACGGAAGCGGAACAGCCGCCGCAGCAGCCGCACCAGCAGGATGATGAGCGCCACGATCACCGCCAGCAGCAGGATATTGGCGATCAGCATCAGGATCCAGTCCTTCGTGGTGAAATCATCCGCGTACTCCTGAATGATCTTCATGCGCCCGGGGAAGTTGAACAGGGCAAATACGAAAGAGAAAAAGTCGCTGAAGACATTCCACAGGGAGCGGCCCAGACGGCCAAAGTCCTGCAAAAAATATTTCATAAAGTTCCCCATGCGGTGACTCTCTCTTTCTGTGCGTTGTGGTGTTTACTCTGCCGGCTCCTGCGGCGTCTCCGGCTCTGTCGGAGTCTCTGCGCCGCCGTTCTGCTTACGCAGCTCCTCCAGCATCTCCTGCATCATCTCGGCCTTCAGCTTTTCCCGCAGCTCCGCCTCGATGGCGGCGCGGTCCGCGTCCTTCGGCTCGGTCTGCTGGGCCTCGGCCACCGCCGCGGCGATGGCCTCCTTCTGCTTCTGCTGCGTCTCCGCATCGCGGGCGTTCTGCTCCTCCTGGAACTTCAGGCGGTTCTTGACGCTCTGGTACTCAAAGAGCACGCGGAAGAACTGAATCAGGTGGAACAGGAAGAACGCCGCCACAGGGATGACGATGCAGATCAGGAAGCCCTTGCTGGTTTGCAGGAAGTCCAGCGCCTTTCCGACGCCGCCGATGTGAGAGGAGTAGACGCCCACCACCTCGGACTCGTGGACCGTCAGGGGGTCGGCTGCGGTATTGTTGTCGCCCTTCGTCTCGAAGATGAGGTAGCCGCCGCCGTCGTAGATCTCGTAAATTCTATGGGTGTTCAGCACGCGCTGGCCCTCGATCACCGTCCAGTAGGTGATGATGTCGCCGGTCCGCAGCTTGCTGGTGTCCTTCACGGCGCGGTCGATGACCAGATCGCCGGATTTCAGCGTGGGATACATGGAATCCGTCTGTACGGAGAACACCTCATAGCCCAGAATGTTCGGCACGCCGTTGCCGGAGGAGGATACAAAGGATACATAGGTGCAGAGCGCCGCCACGATGATGGCGATGACCAGCACAATATTCACCACCAGACCGGCGATGTCCTTTCCTGTGCGCTTCGGCTTCGCGCCCGTCTCCGCCGGGGCCGCCGTCAGGTTCTCTTGTTTCATGTTGCGTTCTCCTAACCTTGTTGCTGTATCGTTTCAGCCAATGGCTGCATTTGACAAATTCAGGAAATGGGGACCATGCCGGACTGTCCGCCGGAGTCCGCCTTGAGCTGGATGGCCGCCAGAATTTTCGCTTCCTGCCCGATGAGATTCGTGCAGTCCACATCCTGCCCCTCCAGCCAGATATAGAGGTCGATGCGCACCATGCTGTTGGCCTGCATGGCAAAGAGCTTGGTGTCCGAGGTGAATTCCCCCATGCGGCGCATGACCACGGCGGCCTGCACGGGGTCCGCCTCCGTCCAGTCGGAGGCCGTTTGGGTGATGAGCCGTTCCTTCGGGACCAGCGTGTCGGTCCCGTCTATGCTCCTGGTGTCCTGATAGTCCGTACCGCCGCCCACGTGGGCGTTGCAGTTGGGCTCGTAGATGTAAAATGTGCTCTGGCCCGTCTCCGTTCCGTTTTGCAGGGGCGTGACCTTGAGGCCGATACGCACCGCCGTCTCCGCGCCGGAGCCGCCGTTGTCGTGCTGGAGCGTCCGTTCGTTCCAGACCGGCGTACCGATGAGATAGGTGCCGGAGCCGGCCGTGCCGTTCTCCATGGCCACCGCCTCGCTGAGGGAGACGGTCATGAAGGCATCCGTCCGCGCATAGAACGTCCCCACGGTGTAGTAGCCCGCCGCGCCCTCTTTGTTGGCGTTTTCTCCATCGGTCAGGGGTGTCCAGCGGTCCATCATGCGGCCGTCGGCGCCGTAGTCCATACCGAAAAACTGCTGATTCTGCTCCGACCAGGTGCAGGGCTTCAGCGGTGCGGCGGCCGACACCATGTCGGTGAACCGCAGGGACTGGCCCCACTCCTCGCTGTCGGGCCTGAGGGCGATCTCCAGCCCCGCAGGGGTGGCCACATACAGGTCCATATCGCTGACCCGCGGCGTGCGGCTGATGGAAAACCATGTGTAGGTGGCGGTCACCAGCAGCAGGAGGACCGCCATCAGGCCCAGCCAGTAAAACAGGAGCAGGCTTTTCCGTTTTCCGCTTTGCTGTGCTGTCTGCATGGGATTCTCCTTGTGTGTCGAAAGGGGATACGGGACGCCCCGACGCCCTGTCGGGGCGTCCCGTCATGAAAGTTAGGGGTTAGGGTTCTTCGTTGCCGGTCGCGCCGCCGGTGGCCGCGTTGAAGTCATAGGTCATGGGGTTCAGATCGGCGCTGTGCTTGAACTGCAGGTTCAGCGTGCCCTTGATGCCGCCCTGTGCATAGCTGGTGCTGTCGCCGTCCAGATAGACCAGCGCGGAGACGGCCACGGGGGTATTGGCCTCCAGCTTGGTGACGGTGTCAGTGTCCTTTTTATTAGTATCGACCTTCAGAGCACCGTTCTCGAACGTATAGTTGTACAGGTGAAGGGCATACGCCTTGCCGCCCTCCGCTGCGGGTGTCGCATCGAACTTGCCGACCGCAAGGATCTTGTTGTCGCTGCTGATAAACACCACGCGCATCGCCGCCAGCGCCGCTGCATCGACATCGCCCTCGACCGTAAACAGCGTGCCGCCGCCCTGCGTGGCCGTAGAGGTATCGGAGGAAACACGATTCTGCCCCGCCGCGCTCTGGAGCTGGAGGTCACCGGCAATGTTCGTCTGGAACGCCAGATCAACGATGTAGCCGTAATTTACGGTCTGAATGTCTACCTCACTGCCACCTCCGGTCACGCTTAAGGCCTTGATTACAGGCTCCGCTCCCTTCAAATAGGCTTCAGTCACTCCTGTCGTTTTGGTAACAGTCAGTGTTAAATCCTTCGTCAGTGTTACCCCGTTAAAATCAAAGGTGAGACTGAACGCGTTCTTATTACTGTACTCATCCACTATATTTGCCGCTACGCTAAATGCACCGCCTGAAACAGTAGCCGGGATTGGCGCGGTCGCACCCGTCAGGGCATTGATTACCGCGGTTTGTTCGGACGAAGGGTTACCGGCCTTCACCGCTTTTCCCGCAGCCTTAATGGTAGCCATATCGTTGCCTGCAAGCGTCATTTTCTCCTGATCCAGCAGGGCATTCATCGCAGGGCGTATGCCTTCCCACTCGACATTGGTGGTGCTCTCCGGCAGCGTCACTTCGGCCAGTTTGGCAACCAGTGCCTCATAGCCGCCAATCAGTGCGGTAACGGTACTCATCGCATCTACACTAGACAGCGCATCTTTAATATCACTAATTTCTGTTGCAAGAACCACACCAGTCTCTCTGGGGGTTTGATTTGTGGAGATCAGATACGCTTCATAGGCATACTGAATGGCCTTTTTTGTCTCGTCTGCCACGGCCTGCAGGTCTGTCTTCGCGCCAGTAATATTGCCGATTTCCTTTGCATCATAAGTTGCGCTGTCATCCATGCCGTATTTCATTGCCATGTTGACGAGACCTTCACCGTAGCCATTCAATGCGCCTGCGGCAGTGGATGTAGCAGCGGTCATCGCAGCTGTAAATCCATCTCTTGCCGTCTTCAAAGCAGCCGCCACGGGGTCTGCCTTGTCGCCGGTGCCGATCGCACGCACGCCGTAGCCAGTGTCATCCTTCTGCCACGTTGTACCGCTATATTTTGCTGCAAATGTACCGGCATCCAAAGCAGCAATACGACCGTCCGTACCATATTTGGCATACTTCAGCAGGGCAGTACGGTTTGTAAAGGTCACATCGCTTCCTGTCCCACCTGCATTCAGCGCCGCAGGATAGAGCTTAATACTCCCAAGGCCATAGCTGGCATTGCTCAGGTCAACGATGTTGCCCCATGTCTCGTTGGACACGGTCACGTCCTTTCCGGAGTCACCCACATTGGCCGTGATACCACTCAAGTTGCCGCCGGTCGTGTTGTTCAGCAGGGCGATCTCCAGCGCGCCGTTGGAGCCAACGGTGGTGGACATTCCCTTGACCTCGGGGTGCGTGGACAGGACGAACCATGCATACGTCGCGCTGCTGACCATGATAGCCGATACCAGCAGCATGGCCACCGCGCCCATCAGCTTGGACTTGAGTCCGGCCTTGTAGCCCCGAAGCTCTTTGGTGTTTTTGTTTTCCATAAAGAGTTTCATCCTTTCTTTTTGCTTGCCGCGTTTCAGTTCTGCGGCGGGAACTATCCCCTTTGCCCCGATGGGGCAAATAAAATACGGTTTCAGCCTTCGCGGCGGAAGAAATTCCGCAGCGTTTCCGTCCAGCCGGGGGACTGGCCGCTGTGGTCCGCGTCCTCCTCCGTGACCAGTCGGAACTGCATGGCCACGCCCAGATGTCCGTTTCGCAGCGCGTCGGTGCAGTCGGGGTCGTCCCCCTCCAGCCACAGCACCACGGTGTACTTGTGGACGTCCATGGGCGCGACGCTCTGCTGGCTGCCGGAGGTGATGGCATCCTCGCTCTCGTAGAGATACGGGATGAGGCGGTACCACGTCCGCTGGCCCCGCTGGGTGATGACCTGATACTGCTGGTCCGGCGACTTACAGAGGTCCCGCAGGGCCATATCCAGATAGCCGCGGCTGTTGTCGTCCGGTGCGGGCAGGGTCTCGGCCTTGCCGGTCGTGCTGTTGGCCTTGGCATAGAAGGACATTTTGCCGTCCTCGAAGACCATGGCCCACACCGCAGTGCTCAGATCGTCCGCCTCGTCTGTCAGCTCCAGCGTCCAGTCGTAGTCCACGGTGTTCTCGCCCTCATTCCGGATGTAAAACGTGTAGGCGAAGTAGTTGCCGTTGTGCTGTCCGTCCGTCTCGTCCAGATCCTCCGGCAGCTGTGCCACGGAGATGCAGGGCACGTCCACCGCCGGTTCTGCTGTCAGGTTGACGGAGGGCTGCTCGAAGCCCTTGGTCTCCGAGAGCACGAAGCCGTCCTTGAACAGGCCGTCCGACAGATTGATGGTGAAGTAGCCGCGCATCTGGGAGATGGCGCTGATGAGGAACAGTGCCAGAAGTCCTGCCAGCGCCGCGCCCAGCAGTGCCCAGAGGGCACGGCCATGCAGCAGCCACGGGAGGAAGCCCCTGCGCTTGTCGAAATAGGCTCCCTCACTGCCGGCGTACAGCTCGAAGGTGTCTTTGTCCTTGATGCCCCGCTGGCGAAGCTCCTTACGCAGCTCCTTCCGGCGGGCCTTGATCCGTTGGACCTCCTCGCGGGAGAGGGTCACGCCGGCGCGGGTCCGCTTGAACAGACGGCGCTGGGGATGCTCCTCGGCGGGAGGTGTGGTTTGTGTCGTTTTTTTCATGCGCGTTCAGCAAGCAGGCAGTCGCGGATCAGCTCGTCCTCCTCCACCGGAACGCCGGTCATGGGGCCGCTCATGGCGGTGACGCCGCAGGCGGTGAGCCAGTCCATCACGTCCGCGCTGTCGGCGTCTCCGCCCACCAGCGTCATACCGCTCTGGGCCAGCGCCGTCATGGTGTGGGCCGTCTCGTCCTGCAAATACAGGGCGCGGCGGGGGCGGATATGGGTGAAGCCCATGGCCTGCACCTGCTCCAGCGGCAGCGCCGCCGGATCCCAGCCGTCCAGCACCAGCGTCAAGCCGCTGCGGATGTAGCGGCTCAGCAGCTCGCGGGCGCCCTTGCCCGCCGATACCACATAGTCCGCAGGCACCAGCAGCCACAGCCCCGCCTTGTCCACCGGCTGGTCCTCGAACAGCTCCGCAAAGCGCGGCAGCTGATTGGTCCGCCAGAAGTCGGGCAGCAGCGGCAGCACAACGCCCCGCAGGTCCAGCTGGCAGTTGCGGATACGCAGCAGCGTGTCCGCCGCCTCATACAGAAGGTAGAAGGATACGTCTGCGGTCAGCTCCGTGCGGCGGAACATATCTGCCAGCGCGTCCATGCCCTCCGTTTCGCCGGGCCGTCCGGCAATGGCGCCGAACCACGGCACCGCCTCGTACAGCACCGGCTTTCCGTCCCGCGCCGCCACCATCGGGCGGTAGCGCAGGCCCATGACACGGTCCTTGCGCTTTTCCACCAGCGGGATGGTCCTGGGCAGGGTCATGGTGTAGTGGATGAATCGGCCGTACACCTCGCGGCACTTGCCGCGGCAGCGCCGCAGCACTGCGATCAGCGCAGGATCCCACAGCGTACCGCTGCCGGCGCACAGCGCATCAAAGGCCTCGTCAAAGGGCTGCTCGGATTTTGTCTCTGCGGACAGTCGATCCAGCTCCTTGGCCAGACCCACGATGCGGGCGATGGGGCTGATATCCGCCCCCTGCCGACCGTCGGGGTAGCCGCTGCCGTCCCAGCGCTCCATGTGCTGCTGGCAGCTCTCCCGCTGCATACGCCACGGGATGTTGTCGGTGTCCAGCGTCTCAGCGACGCCGGTGCGCCGCTCCTTCGCCGTCAGGCTGCGCTCCTGCAGGGCCGCGATGAGCTGGCGGCCATCGGTGGTGTACTTGCGGTATACCGCCGCCTCCTCCGCCGTAAAATCACCGCGCCAGAGCTGATATTCAGGCGGGACCAGCGCCTTGCCCAGCTGGTGATACATACCGCACTTGTAGGCCAGATCGCCGTAAGCGCCGTCGATCTCCTGGGCGCCGCTGTCCGTGTCTCTGCCGTAGCCATCTGTGCAGGCCTGCAAAAACAGAACCTGCGTGTAGGCCGCTACGCGCACCGACTGCTGCCGCACGGTGGGAGCCAGTCCCCGGAACGCTTCGTCCCACGTTTCGTATTCCTTCCGCTTCCAGTTCTGTTCCGCCACCGTTGTTTCTCCTTACTGTAAATGCGCTCCTTCCCCCTGCGCCCCTCGCGGGGCGCAGGGGGATGTATGCTTTCTGTTTGAGTCCGCTGTCCCTTATTCGTCGTCAGAAATGTCGTAGTCCACCAGCGGAGTGGAATCTCTGCGGCTCATCTTCCGGCGATTGGACTTCTTGGCAACGAGGATGACCAGCACCACGTTCACAGCCAGGCTGATGAAGAACAGGATGGGCCACACAGCGTGGATCTTCACGTTGCAGAACTCGTCGCCGCTGGCAGCCAGGATCTGCTTCACCAGATCGTTGATCTGCTCCGTCAGGGCGTCCACAGCCGCCTGATCGCCGCTGACACGCAGCGTCTCGGCCTGCTTCAGGGCATCCATCAGGGTCAGCCACAGGCTGTTGAGGTTGTTGTTCTTGCCCAGCGCCTGCGCGTCCTCGATGGCCTTATCCAGCGCGGAGTAGTCCACCTTCACCAGCGCATTGATGGCGTCGGTCAGCTTCTGCAGCGCATCGTCCACCTCGGCCTGACTCTTGCTGTTCAGGGCCTCCTTGGCATTCTCAAGGGCCTTCTGCAGGGCGTCCCAGGACTCCTGATTGTAATCGTTGGGGTTCAGGGCCTCTGCCTCGGCGATCTTCTCCTTCAGCTTGGAATAATCCACCTCGCCGGTGCTGCCTACCACGCCGTCAGGAGAGGAATCCTTGTCGCTGACGGTGACGGTCTTGACCACGGTGTTGGTGCCGCTGTCGTTGCCGTTGCCGTCATAGGCGTTGTAGGTAAAGGTGACGGTGTACACGTCGCCGATCTTGGCGCTGCTGGGAGCAGACACCGTGGCGACCACCGTCTTGGTGCCGCTGTTGTACAGGTAGAACGTGCCGCCGCCGGTAACGCCGCCGGCCTCGCTGCTGCTGTAGGTAGCGGTCGCGCCGCCGGAGACGGTGACATTGCCGTCCATGCCGCCGTCGCCCGTCTGGCTCATGGCTACCTTAATGCTGCTGCCGGCCCGCACCGTGTACTCTGCGGCAAAGGCCTGCGTGGTCAGTGCAAGGCACGCCACCAGAATCAGCAGCAGTGCCAGCGCCTTCTTGAATCCTTTCATTTTCATACCTCACGATCTTATTGGTATCGGCCGGTGCCCCGGCTCCTGCGAGCCGGGGACCCCGCCAATCATACATATTTGCTTCGGGAAAGGATCAGACTGTGATCTTCAGAGCAGAGGTGTAACCGCTCCAGTTCTGGTACTTCACTCTGTTCTTCACCGCATCGCCGGCGTCGACCTTATCGTTGCGGTTCATGTCTGCCGCCTCCAGCTCCACGCCGCTGAGGAGGTCTGTGCCGAAGTAGTGGTTCCGCATCTTCACGGCATCGCCCGCATCGGTCTTGCCGTTGCAGTTGGTGTCGCCCATGATGATGACGGTGTAGCTGCCGGCGTTGCTGCCGGTCACATAGACGCTGGCGCCGTTGGCCACCAGGCCGGAGGCCGTCAGGCCGCTGTTCACGGACACCGTCGCGCCGCTGTCATTGAAGTACTTGCGGACCGCGGTCTGCAGCTGGCTCTCGTTGATGCCGGAGGGCTTCACATCCAGATAGATGTAGTTGCCGGTCCAGCCGCCGCCACCGCCGCCGCTGCCGCCGGAGGTCTTCTCCTTGACGGAGTAGGTGGTCATGCCGTTGTCCGTGCGCTTCACCAGCGTGTACTTGCCGG
>CAKTOK010000020.1 GCA_934589835.1 uncultured Oscillospiraceae bacterium
TGGTGGCTGGCGCCAACATCGCCGGCTTCAAGAAGGTCGCCGAGGCCATGATGGAGCAGGGCTGCTTCTAAGCCGAAGGCTCCGCGAGGCATCTGAAAACAGAAAGAAAGGACCGCTCCGGCGGTCCTTTCTTTTCTGTTTTGGTGAAGATTTTCCGGAATTGTTTGACATTTTTTTCGGAAACCGATTATACTGATAGCATCCGGCTGACCACACGGATGCCGGAAATACGCGGAGGGGCAGACGGGGATGAAGCTATGCCGCAATTAGACATTGGAACCATTTTACAGCGGCTGCCGGACCTGCTGCTGCTGGCGGCGGTGTATCTGCTGGTGCTGCGGCCTCGCTGGAAAAGGGCAGGGCCGCGGATGCTGGCGGTGCGGTCGCTGTTCTTCCTCTATCTGGTCTGTGTACTGTGGGTGACGCTGCTGCCGGTGCTGTCCGACCTGCCGAAGCTGGCGGGGAATCGCTATGTCCCCATGGAGCTGGAGCCCTTCCGCGACCTGCGGAACGGCTATGGCAACGCAGCGCGGCAGCTGGCGCTGAACGTTGTTATGACAGTGCCCTTCGGTTTTTTGTGGCCGCTGGTGCGGCGCAGGAGGGGACTGTGGCGAACGGTACTGGCCGCACTTCTGATGAGCTTCTGCATCGAGCTTTTGCAGCCGCTTCTGACGGCATATCGCACATCTGATGTTACGGATGTGATCGCCAATACCGTCGGAGGGCTGGTAGGCTACCTTCTGTTTTTGCCGTTCTCTCGCCCCCTCCTGCGCCTTAGCGGGGGCAAAAAAGAGCCGCCGGAGGAGTGATCTCCCCCGGCGGCTTTGCCTGTTCTGTTTACGGGGTATCCGGATGCCACGCGCAGGGGAGAATGGCCTTCACCTGCTGGACCAGCTCCTGAAACTGGCGGCAGGTCAGAGCCTGCCCGCCATCGGACAGGGCGCAGGCAGGGCGGTCGTGGACCTCCACCAGCAGGCCGTCGGCCCCTGCTGCCGCCGCAGCCAGCGCCAGCGGCAGCACCAGCTCGCTGCGGCCCGCCGCGTGGCTGGGATCCACCAGCACCGGCAGGTGGGTGGCTCTTTTCAGCACGGGGATGGCGGCGATGTCCAGCGTGGCGCGGGCGGCGGACAGACCGCTCTGCACGCCGCGCTCGCAGAGGATGACCTGCTCATTGCCGCCGGCGAGGATGTACTCCGCTGCCAGCAGAAGCTCCTGAAGGGAGGCGGCCAGCCCCCGCTTCAGCAGCACGGGGCGGCGCAGCTCACCCAGCGCACGGAGCAGCGTATAGTTCTGCATATTCCGCGCGCCCACCTGCAATACGTCCACATCGGACAGCAGCTCCAGCTGGGAGACGTCGGTGATCTCCGTCACCACAGGCAGGCCGGCGGCACGGCCCGCCTGCACCAGCAGCTCCACACCGGTCCGGCCCAACCCCTGAAACGTGTAGGGCGAGGTACGGGGCTTGAAGGCGCCGCCCCGCAGCAGCTGGGCGCCGGCGTCCCTGACGGACTGGGCCACAGCGGCCAGTTGGGGCGCGGACTCCACGGCGCAGGGACCGGCAATGATGCAGAACTCTTCGCCGATGGCGGCATCGCCCACCTTCACCACCGTATCGGCGGGGTGGGCGGCGCGTCCGGCCAGACGGTAGGGCGGCGTCAGGCGGCGCACCTCCTGCACATAGGGGAGAGCCTGCAGCACGCCGGGATCCAGCCGCCACGTTTCGCCTACCAGCGGCAGCAGAATGGCGTCCGCACCGGCTACGCAGCCGCCCTTTACGTTCTGTGCGGCCAGCTGGGCCAGCAGCTGGCGGATGGCCGCCTCCGGCGTTTCTTTTTTGATGACGATGACCATGTGAGCCTCCTGTGTAACGATCTCACCGCATTATACAGGCTTTCGCCGCTTTTTGCAATCCGCCGGTTTCGCTTATTGACAAAAAAACCGGAAGGGCTATACTGATTCTCAGAAGACGATGACAGAGCGGCTTTTCCGCATGCTGTGGAGGAAAAAATGGAAAGACAATTCACGCTGAGCTGCTGCTCCACTGTGGACCTGCCCTACGCCTACATGGAGAGCAGAGATATCCCCGTGCTGTTTTACACCTATGTGGTGGACGGCACGGAGTACGATGACGACATGGGCCGCGACCCTCAGGCGCTGCCCCGCTTTTACCGGTTTCTTGAGGAGGGGAAGCTGCCCCAGACCAGCCAGATCAATGTGGCCGCCTATCTGGCGTTTTTTGAGAAGCTGCTGCAAAAGGGCGATCTGCTGCACATCGCGTTCACATCCGGCCAGTCCGGCTCGGTCCACAATGCCTTTCTGGCGGCGGAGGAGCTGCGGGAGAGGTACCCTGACCGGAAGCTGATCGTCATCGACTCCCTGTGCTCCTCCTCGGGCTACGGTATGCTGGTGGACAGCGCCGCCGACCTGCGGGATGCGGGCAAGTCCATCGACGAGGCGGCTCAGTGGGTGCTGGACAACCGCAACTGCGTCCACCATCAGTTTTTCTCCAGCAACATGACGCAGTTCCGCCGCACAGGCCGCGTGTCCGGCGCGGCGGCCACGGTGGCCACGGTGCTGAACATCTGCCCCATCATGCGGCTGGATAACACCGGCTCCATCAAGGCCTACGCCAAGGTCCGCGGCAAGAAAAAGGCCGTGGAGGTCACGGTGGACACCATGGAGCAGTGCGCCCGCGGCGGACGGGACTACGAGGACAGGTGCTTCGTATGCCATTCCCAGTGCCCCGAGGACGCGCAGCTGCTCATCAGCGCCATTGAGGCACGGTTCCCCAGACTGAAGGGAAGGATCCGCCTGTGTGACATCGGCACCATCATCGGGTCTCACGCGGGACCCGGCACGGTGGCTGTGTTCTTCTACGGCAGCGAGCGGCCCAGAATGGACTGACGTAAGCAAAAAAAGGGACAGACGCGCCGCGTCTGTCTCTTTTTTCATTTCATGGGGCGTGTAACAGCGGTCAGGCGTGGTAGTACCGCTTGGCGCAAAATTCCCGCTGGACGCGGATGCGGCCGCTGTCGGTGAGCCACGCGGCAAAGTTGGCGAAATTCCGTTCCACGATGCTGAACTTCAGCTCGTTGTGGGTGCGGACGTTCTCCCGCTTGCAGAAGGCGGCGATCCAGTCGGAGAAGGTCATGCCGTCCGCCAGATCTGCCAGCAGCTCCCGCGCCTTGCCGTGGATGAAGGCGATGTTGGCGTCGATCAGCGCGCCAAAGGCAGCGCGGTCCGTCAGGACCTGCTTGTGGGCCACGATATAGGCCGGCGCATCCAGTCGGCGCAGGGACTCCTTGCTCTCCAGATCGCGGGCGATGAACATACTGGTGGGCAGCTTGGCGGCGGCGATCTCCGACTGGCTGATGAGACAGTCGCCCACATAGGCGGCGCCGTCCGGCGTGACGATGCCGATATGACCGGCGGAGTGGCCCGGGAGCTGGAGGATGCCGAAGCGGGCGCCGCAGAAGTCCAGATGGTCGTCCTCGGGGCCGATGATGACGTCGGCGGTGAAGCACTCCTCCAGAAACAGCTCGCGGCTCTTGCCATAGGTCAGGGCCACATAGTTGGCGCGGTAGCTGTCGGGGTTCACGGAGATGCCGGCCTCAATGAGCTGGATGGCGGCGGGGCAGCCGTAGCGCTGCTGGAGATAGCGGACGTTGCCGGTGTGGTCAAAGTGGGCGTGGGAGCAGATGATGCCCCGCAGGCGCAGGCCGTTGTCGTCGATGAGATGGGTCAGCGCGGCGCGGTCCAGCTTGGCGTAGCCGGTGTCGATGAGCACCACGTCCCGCTCCGTCAGGAAGTAGACGGGCAGCAGAGCGGTGGCGCCCTCGGCGGTATAGGTGCGGCCCAGTACGGGGACAAGTTCCATGGCGATCCCTCCGAAAGCATTGTTTTTCCTCATTATACACCGGCAGCCGGAAAAAACAAATTTTTTTCGTTACCCCCTATGCAAGACGGGAGAAATAAGGTAAAATACCGTAGAGAATCATTGGGGAGGCAATGCGATGGACCAGCCAAAATACAAGCGGGTACTCATTAAGATCAGCGGCGAGGCACTGGCCGGCGGCAAGCACTTCGGCCTGGATTTTCAGGTGATGGGGCAGGTGGCCGATGTCATCCGGGAATGTGTGGAAATGGGCGTGCAGGTGGGCGTCGTCATCGGCGGCGGCAACTTCTGGCGCGGCGTGAAGGACGGCGAGGGCCACATTGAGCGGACCCGCGCCGACCACATGGGGATGCTGGCCACCGCCATGAACTGCATGGCCATGGCCGACGTGCTGGAGCAGAAGGGCGTGGACGTGCGGGTGCAGACGGCGCTGGAGATCCGCGCCGTGGCGGAGCCGTATATCCGGGCGCGGGCCATCCGCCATCTGGAAAAGGGCCGCGTGGTCATCTTCGGCTGCGGCATCGGGTGCCCGTTCTTTTCCACCGATACGGCGGCGGTGCTGCGCGCCGCGGAGATCGAGGCCGACATTATCCTGCTGGCCAAGAACATCGACGGCGTGTACGACAGCGATCCGGCCAAGAACGCCGCAGCGGTGAAGTTCGACTCCATCACCTATGATGAGGTGCTCAAGCGCCATCTGGCTGTGATGGATTCCACCGCCACCAGCCTGTCCATGGACAACCACATTCCCGTGCTGGTATTTGCACTGAAGGACCCCCAGAATATCATCCGCGCCCTGCGCGGCGAAAAAATCGGAACGATCGTGAAGGAGGCTTAACATTATGTTGAAGGAAGAGTACAAGATCTACGAGGAAAAAATGAAGAAGAGCATCGAGTCCGTCATCGGCGACTTCGACACCGTGCGTGCCGGCCGTGCCAACGCCTCGGTGCTGAACCGCATCAGCGTGGATTATTACGGCACCCCCACGCCCATCCAGCAGATCGCATCCGTCGGCTCTCCCGACCCCCGCACGCTGGTGATCACGCCGTGGGATGCTTCCGCCCTGAAGGGCATCGAAAAGGCCATTCAGGAGTCTGATCTGGGCATCAATCCCCAGAACGACGGCAAGTGCATCCGTCTGGCCTTCCCGCAGCTCACCGAGGAGCGCCGCAAGGATCTGGTCAAGCAGATCCACAAGTATACCGAAGCGGGTAAGGTGGCGGTGCGAAACATCCGCCGCGATGCGCTGGAAAATTTCAAGAAGCAGCAGAAGGCCTCCGAGATCACCGAGGACGAGATGAAGATCGTGGAGAAGGACCTGCAGAAGCTGACCGACGACAGCTGCAAGGAGCTGGATAAGCTGCTGGAGAATAAAGAAAAGGAACTGATGTCCGTCTGATGGCACTGTTCCGCACAAGCACGCCCCAGACGGCGGGGGAGGTGGACAAAAACCGCCTTCCCCGCCATATCGCTATTATTATGGACGGCAACGGTCGTTGGGCAAAGCAGCGTTCGCTGCCGCGCACTGCCGGACATAAGGCGGGGGCCGAGGTGTTCCGCGATATCGCCACCTACTGCAAGGAGCTTGGGGTGGCCTATCTGACGGTCTACGCCTTCTCCACGGAGAACTGGAAGCGTCCGGCGGAGGAGGTCGGCGCCATCATGGGTCTTCTGAAGCAGTACCTGCTGGAGGCAGTGGACACCATGGAGCGCGACCATATCCGGCTGCGGTTTTTCGGCGACCTGTCCGCCATCGCGCCGGAGCTGCAAGCACTGGCGGCGCGGACCGATGAGATCAGTGGCCATTACGACGGGTTTCAGGCCAACATCTGCCTGAACTACGGCGGACGGGCGGAGATCCTGCGGGCCGCGCGGCTGTGTGCCGAGGCAGGGGAGGACTGGACGGAGGAGAATCTGGGGAAGCACCTCTACTCCGCGGGGATGCCGGATCCGGAGCTGATCATCCGCCCCAGCGGCGAGCTGCGGCTCAGCAACTTCCTGCTGTGGCAGTGCGCGTACAGCGAGTTCTATTTCTGCGACACCCTGTGGCCGGACTTCACCCGTGCAGAGCTGGACAAGGCCATTATCGACTATCAAGGGCGGGATCGCCGGTTCGGCGGCGTGAAGGCGTAAGGAGGCAACCGTGAAACAGAGAATTTTGGTGGCCGTGGTGGGGATCCCCGCGCTGCTGGGCGTCTTGTGCTTTGCACCGGACTGGGCCACAATGGCGCTGGTGATGGGCCTGTGCGTCGTCGGCAGCCACGAGCTGCTGGCGGCGGTGCTGCCGCCGGAGAAGACCCGCCGCTGGTGGGGACTGGCGGCCGCGCTGGCCGTGTTCGTGGCGGCCAATGTGTATTTCAGCGACAGCCGGTTTGCCGGTACGGCTGCGGCGGGCTTGATGCCGTGGCTGGTGGCGGCGCTGGTGCTCGTGGTATTTTTGTGCATGGTGCTGGAGTATGGCAAGCGGGAGGAGCTTGACTTTCCGGCACTGTGCGCCCTGCTGACGGCGGGCATGGCCATTCCGCTGGCCCTCAGCTGCCTGCTGCGGCTGCGGATGCTGGAGCATGGCGCAGGGCTGGTGCTGATCCCGCTGGTGTCCGCCTTCATGAGCGATGCGCTGGCCCTGTTCGGCGGGATGCTGTTCGGCAAGACGAAGCTGGCCCCCGCTGTCAGCCCCAAAAAGACTCGCGAGGGCGCGGTCAGCGGCCTTGTGGGCGGCATGGTGGGCATGATCCTGTTCCGCATTTTCTTCTTCCTGTGCACGGAGATCCAGCTGCACATCGGCTGGTGCGTGCTGATGGGCCTTGTGGGCGCGATCCTGGGGCAGCTGGGGGATCTCAGCTTCTCCTGCGTGAAGCGGCAGTACGGCATCAAGGACTACGGGCGGCTGCTGCCGGGACACGGCGGCGTGCTGGACCGGTTTGACAGCGTGATCTTTGCCGCGCCGGTGATCTGGATGATCGTGAACGCGGCGGCGCTGTATTGAGAGGCATACATACCATGACGAAGACCATATCCCTGCTGGGCGCCACCGGCTCTATCGGGCGGCAGACGCTGGCCGTGGCGCAGGAGCTGGGGCTTTCCGTGGCGGCGCTGACCGCCAACCGGCAGGTGGATCTGCTGGAGCAGCAGGCGCGGCAGCTCAGGCCGCGCCTTGCCGTGCTGTATGACCCTGCCGCCGCCAGAGAGCTGCGGCAGCGGCTGCGCGGCACGGGCATCGAGGTCATGGAGGGGCCGGAGGGCCTGACCGCCGCCGCCACACTGCCGGAGGCGGATACGGTGGTGACGGCGGTGATGGGCAGCGTAGGGCTGGCTCCCACGCTGGCGGCCATCGCGGAGAAAAAGCGCATCGCGCTGGCCAACAAGGAGACGCTGGTGTGCGCCGGCGAGCTGGTGATGGCGGCGGCGCGGGACGCGGGGGCGGAGATCGTGCCCGTGGACTCGGAGCACAGCGCCATCTTCCAGTGCTTACAGGGCTGCCGCGACCGCAGCGAGGTGCGGCGTTTGCTGCTGACCTGCTCCGGCGGGCCGTTTTTCGGCCGCTCCTTCGACGAGCTGGAGCGCGTGACGGCGGCGGATGCCCTGAAGCATCCCAACTGGCACATGGGAGCCAAGATCACCATCGACTCGGCTACCCTGATGAACAAGGGCCTTGAGATCATCGAGGCCATGCGGCTGTACGGCCTGCCGGTGGAGCAGGTGGAGGCGGTGATCCACCGGCAGAGCATCGTCCACTCGCTGGTGGAATTCTGGGACGGGGCTATGCTGGCCCAGCTGGGGACACCGGACATGAAGCTGCCCATCCGCTACGCACTGACCTACCCTTACCGGGCGGAGACGCCGGATCGGCGGCTGGACCTGCTGACCTGCGGCGCTCTGACCTTCAGCGCGCCGGATATGGAGGCGTTCCCGTGCCTACGCATCGCGCGGCAGTGCGCGGCGGCGGGCGGCACGGCCTGCGCCGTGATGAACGGCGCCAATGAGGCGGCGGTGCAGCGGTTTTTGCAGGGGGAGATCGGGTTCAACGACATCCCGCGGCTGGTGGAGCGCGCCCTTTCCCGGGTGGAGCTGATATATCGGCCGAGCCTTGCGGATATACTGGAAGCAGACAGACTGGCCCGTCAGGCCGTGCTGTAAGGCGAAAGCAAGGAGTTGTATCAATGGTTTATATCTTAGCGGCCATTCTGGTGTTCGGCGTGCTCATCGCTGTCCACGAGCTGGGCCATTTCATGGCGGCCAAGGCCTGCGGCGTGCGGGTCAACGAATTCTCCATCGGCATGGGGCCGGCGCTGTGGAAAAAACAGAAGGGAGAGACGCTGTATGCCCTGCGGCTGTTCCCCGTGGGCGGCTTCTGCGCCATGGAGGGCGAGGAGGAGGACTCCAACGATCCCCGCTCCCTGAACCGGCAGGGCTTCTGGGCCAAGCTCCTGATCTTCGCGGCGGGCGCGGCCATGAATTTTCTGGCAGGGCTTCTGATCATTCTGGCGCTGTACGCCGATGCAAAGGCGTTTTACGTACCGGTCATCGCCGATTTTGCCGATGGCTGCCCGCTGGAGAGTGCCGAGGGCCTGCAAACAGGGGACCGGCTGGTGAGCATCGACGGTGAACGGGTGTACGTGTACAGCGATATCAGGCTGCTGCTGAGCCGCAACGCCACCGGCGTCTTTGATCTGGTGGTGGAGCGGAACGGAGAAAGGGTCACGCTCCGCGACTTTCCCATGGAGGCGCGGGAGTACACGGACCAGAACGGGAAGACCTACACCGGCTACGGCCTGTACTTCGGAACGGAGGAGGCCACGCTGGGGAAGAAGCTGTCCTATACCTGGAACAACGCCATGGACTTCGTGCGTTTGGTGCGGCTGAGCCTGCAGATGCTGCTGACCGGCGAGGCGGGGGTAAAGGACCTGAGCGGTCCTGTGGGCATCGTATCCACCATGACCGAGGTGGGCGAGCAGGCGGCGACTCCCCGTGCGGCGGTGGAGAACATCGCCTATCTGGCGGCGCTCATCGCCGTGAATCTGGCAGTGATGAACCTGCTGCCCCTGCCGGCGCTGGACGGCGGCAAGATCTTCTTTCTGGTTCTCAACGCCATCGGCCTGGCGCTGTTCCACAAACAGATCCCGGCGAAATACGAAAACTATATCCACTTTGCGGGCCTTGTGCTGCTGCTGGCGCTGATGGCGGTCATCACGTTCAGCGACGTGTGGAAGCTGATACACTGAGGGGGATACGATGAGCAGACAGATCATGGTGGGCGGCGTGGCCGTGGGCGGCGGCGCACCGGTGAGCATCCAGTCCATGTGCAATACCGCCACGGAGGACGTGGCCGCCACCGTGGGACAGATCCTGCGGCTGGAGCAGGCAGGCTGCCAGATCATCCGCGTGGCCGTTCCCACGGAGGAGGCCGCGCGGGCCATCCCCGCCATCAAATCACAGATCCATATTCCGCTGGTGGCGGATATCCACTTTGATTATAAGCTGGCGCTCCTGTGCGCGCAGGGCGGCATCGACAAGATCCGCATCAACCCCGGGAACATCGGCGCGCGAGAGCGGGTGCGGATCGTGGCCGATGCCTGCCGCGAACGGGGCATTCCCATCCGCGTGGGCGTCAACGGCGGATCGCTGGAGAAGGACCTGCTGGCCAGATACGGCGGCGTGACGGCGCAGGCGCTGGTGGACAGCGCTATGGGACACGTTCACCTGCTGAACGACTGCGGCTTCGATGATATCTGTATCTCCGTGAAGTGCTCGCGGGTGCCGGTGAACATGGAGGCCTACCGGATGCTCCGCGAGCAGACGGACTACCCGCTGCATCTGGGCGTGACGGAGGCGGGCACGCCGGAGATGGGCGTGCTGAAGTCCGCCATTGGCATCGGCGGCCTATTGTGCATGGGCGTGGGCGACACGCTGCGGGTGAGCCTGACGGCGGACCCCGCGGAGGAGGTCGTCGCGGCCAAGCGCATTCTGCAGGCGGCAGGCATCCGGCGCAGCGGGCCGGACCTGATCTCCTGCCCCACCTGTGGGCGGACGAAATACGACATGATCCCCATCGCGCGGGAGGTGGAGCGGCGGCTGCAAGGCTGCGGCAAGCCCATCACCGTGGCGGTGATGGGCTGCGTGGTCAACGGGCCCGGCGAGGCGTCCGGCGCGGACGTGGGCATCGCCGGCGGAAAGGGAGAGGGCCTGCTGTTTGCCAGGGGGAAGGTACTGCGGAAGGTGCCGCAGGAACAGCTGGTGGACGCGCTGTTTGAGGAAATAGACAAGCTATAAGGTGAGACAATGGCGGAGAAATTACCGTTTTTTACATTATTTGAGAGCTTTCAGGCGCCGCGCCAGCTGCGCCTGCTGCTGCACGATGCCTACGTGACCGGCGCGGTGCTGGATCGCGAGGCCCGTACCATCGAGCTGCAGGCGGTGAGCGGGGAGGCGCTGCCGGAGGCGGCGGTGGAGTCGCTGGAGCACATGCTGGCGGAGCAGTACGATCTGCGCCGCGTACAGCTGCACTTCACGGTGCCGCCCGCCGCCGGAAAGGGCGGCAGCGACCTGCTGTACGGCAAGGAGATCAAGGGCCGCGTCATTCCCATCGCCGAGCTGAGCCTGAAAATGGGCGCGGCGGTGGTGGAGGGACGTGTGTTCGGCATGGAGTGCTACGAGACGCGGCGGCCCGGTCAGTGGTGCCTGAACTTCGACATGACCGACGAGCACGGCTCCGTGTCTGTGCGGAAGTACATGGACGAGAAGGACGCCAGAGCGCTGGGCGACACCGTCAGCGACGGGATGTGGCTGCGGGTACAGGGCAAGCTGACCCTGACCTTCGACGGAAAGGATGTCCAGCTCCAGCCCCTCAGCATCATGCGTATCCGGCACGAGGGCCGGAAGGATACCGCCGCGGAGAAGCGTGTGGAGCTGCATCTCCATACCCAGATGAGCACCATGGACGCCCTGACCGATGTGGGCAAGGTGGTGGCGCAGGCGGCGGCCTGGGGCCACCCCGCCATCGCCATCACGGACCACGGCACGGTGCAGGCGTTCCCCAAGGCACGGGATGCCGGTAAAAAGGGCAAGATCAAGATCCTCTACGGCGTAGAGGGGTATTTCGTCAACAATCTGGACGACCGTATCGCCGTCCACGGGCCGCAGGATCAGTCCTTCTCCGATGAGATCGTATGCTTTGACATCGAGACCACGGGCCTGAAGGTGGCGCGGGAGGCCATCACCGAGATCGGCGCCGTGGTGCTGAAGAACGGCGAGATCACCCAGCGGTTCCAGACCTTCGTGAATCCCAACCGGCGGCTGACGCCGGAGATCATCGGCCTGACCGGCATCACCGACGCCATGCTGGCGGACGCGCCTCAGCTGAAGGAGGCGCTGACGGCATTCCTGCAGTTTGTGAACGGCCGGCCGCTGGCGGCCCACAACGCGGAGTTTGACATCAGCTTCATTCGGGCGGGCTGCCGCAAGGTGGGGCTGGACTTCGACCCGACGTATGTGGACTCTCTCATTCTGGCGCAGAACCTGCTGCCGGAGCTGAACAAGTACAAGCTGGACATCGTGGCGGAGCATCTGGAGCTGCCCGCCTTCAACCACCACCGCGCCTCCGATGATGCGGCCATGGTGGGCTATATGCTCATCCCGTTTTTTCAGAAAATGCAAAAGGAGCTGGGCATCGACCGTCTCCAGCAGATCAACGGCGAGATGCTGAAGCTGCGGCCCAAGGGCAGCAAGTCCTCCCGCTTCCCCAAGCATATCATTATTCTGGCCAAGAACAAGCTGGGCCTGAAGCACCTGTACCAGCTGATTTCAGCCTCCAACCTGAAATACTTCAAGCGCGTGCCCATCATCCCCAAGACGGAGCTGATGGCGCACCGCGAGGGCCTGATCATCGGCTCGGCCTGCGAGGCGGGGGAGCTGTTCCGCGCCGTGGCCGATCATAAGGACTGGGCGGAGCTCAGGCGCATCGCGTCGTTCTACGACTATCTGGAGATCCAGCCCATCTGCAACAACCTGTTCATGCTGCGAAACGGCGATGTCCAGTCGGAGGAGGAGCTGCGGGACTTCAACCGCACCATCGTCCGGCTGGGACAGGAGCTGGGCAAGCCGGTGTGCGCCACCGGCGACGTGCATTTTCAGGAGCCGGAGGACGAGGTGTACCGCCATATCCTGCTGGCCAGCAAGAAATTCCCCGATGCCGATGCGCCCCTGCCCATCTATTTCAAGACCACCGACGAGATGCTGCGGGAGTTCGCGTATCTGGGGGAGGAGACGGCCCATCGCGTGGTCATCGACGACCCGCGCCGCATCGCCGACCGCATCGAGGAGATCGAGCTGCTGCCTCCGGGACAGCTGTTCCCGCCGCGGCTGGAGAACTCCGAGCAGGAGCTGCACGACATGGTGTGGGACAAGTGCCACGCCCTGTACGGCGACCAGCCGCCCCAGCTCATCGTGGACCGGCTGGAGGTGGAGCTCAAGAGCATCCTCGGCAAATACGATGTGGTGTATATGTCGGCCCAGAAGCTGGTGCAGCGCAGTCTGGAGAATGGCTATCTGGTAGGCTCCCGAGGCTCTGTCGGCTCCAGTCTGGTGGCGTATATGTCCGGCATCACGGAGGTGAACTCCCTGCCGCCCCACTACCGCTGCCCCAAGTGCAAGCACACGGAGTTTGTCACCGATGGCAGCTACGGCTGCGGCGCGGATATGCCGGACAAGGTGTGCCCCCAGTGCGGAGAGCGGTACGTCAAGGACGGGTTCGACATCCCCTTTGAGACATTTCTGGGCTATGGCGGCGGCAAGGTGCCGGATATCGATTTGAACTTCTCCGGCGAATATCAGGCCCGCGCCCACCAGCACGCCATCGAGATGTTCGGCAAGACGCAGGTGTTCCGCGCCGGCACCATCGGCACGCTGGCGGAAAAGACGGCGTTCGGCATGGTGAAGAAGTATCTGGAGGAGCGGGGGCAGACGGCGTCCAATGCCGAAATGAACCGGCTGACCCAGGGCTGCGTCGGCGTCCGGCGCACCACAGGCCAGCATCCGGGCGGTCTGGTGGTGGTCCCTGACGACATGGACGTAGAGGACTTCACGGCGGTGCAGCATCCGGCGGACGATGCAGGCAGCGAGACCATCACCACCCACTTCGAATATCACTGCATGGAGGACAACCTGCTGAAGCTGGATATGCTGGGACACGATGATCCCACCATGATCCGGATGCTGGAGGATCTGACGGGCGTGAACGCCCGTACCATCCCGCTGGACGATCCGGATACCATGAGCATCTTCACGTCCTCCAGGGTGCTGGGCTTCGAAAATGACGAGGTACTGGGCCCCACGGGAGCCGTGGCCATTCCCGAGTTCAACACGCGGTTCACCCGCGGGATGCTGATGGACACCCAGCCCAAGGACTTCAACACGCTGGTGCGGCTTTCCGGCTTTTCCCACGGTACGGACGTGTGGCTGGGCAATGCGCGGGAGCTGATCGTCAGCGGTACCGCCTCCGTTCTGGAGACGGTGGGCTGCCGCGACGACATCATGCTGTACCTCATCTCCATGGGGCTGGATCCGAAGATGTCCTTCAAGATCATGGAGGCCGTCCGTAAGGGTAAGGTGAAAAAGGGCGGCTTTCAGGAGGGCTGGGAGGAGGCCATGCGGGAGCATGAGGTGCCGGACTGGTACATCGGCTCGCTGGCCAAGATCGGCTACCTGTTCCCCAAGGCTCACGCCGTGGCCTACGTGATGATGGCGTTCCGCATCGCGTGGTTCAAGGTTCACCGCCCGCTGGCGTTCTACGCCACGTTCTTCTCCATCCGCGCCAAGGCCTTCGACGCCGAATACTGCTGCGCCGGTCTGGACGCGGTGAAGCGGAAGATCAGGGAGATCGAGAACAACAAGGATGCCACCGATGTGGAGCAGAACCTGCTGGTGACGCTGGAGGTGTGCTATGAGTTCTACCTGCGGGGCTTCCACTTCGATACCATCGACATCTATAAGTCCGACGCCACGCGGTTCGTGGTGACGGAGAACGGCCTGCTGCCGCCCTTCGTGACGGTACACGGACTGGGCGAGGCGGCGGCGCTGGATACGGTGGAGAAGCGGAAGGGGAAGACCTTCATCTCCGTGGAGGAGTTCGCTACCACCTGCAGCAAGCTGAGCAAGACGCACATCGAGCAGCTCAAGGCGCTGGGCGCCTTTGCCGGCATGGCGGACACCAGTCAGGTGAGCCTGTTCTGAACGCAATAAAAGGACCCTGCGGGACTGCGGCCCGCAGGGTCCTTTTGCGATGAAGTCTTACTCCGCTTTTTTCTTCACGGGGAACTGGATCTGCGCCAGAATGACGGCGGCGAACATAACGACGCAGCCGATGTACTCTCGGGCGGTCATCTGCTGCTTGAGGATGATGGCGCCCGCGATGACGGCAAACACGCTCTCCAGACTCAGCAGGATGGTAACAACGGTGGGGTTGGAGTCCTTCTGGGCCAGAATTTGCAGGGTATAGGCCACGCCGGAGGAGAACACGCCCACATACAGAATAGGCAGCGCGCAGGACAGAATGGCGCTCCAATCGGGGCTGCTGAACACCAGCGAGCAGAGGGTGGACCAGACGGCGGCCACCAGAAACTGCATACAGCTGAGCTTGATGCCGTCCACCTTGGCGGTAAAGTGGTCGATGACCAGGATGTGGATGGCGAAGCACACGGCGCACACCAGCACCAGCAGGTCGCTGGGCGCGATGGAGAAATCGCCCTTGATGCACAGCAGGTACAGCGACACCACCGACAGCACCACGGCGATCCATGTGGGGACGCTCACCTTACGCTTGAAGAACAGACCGAACACGGGGACCAGTACCACATACAGCGCCGTGATGAAGCCCGCCTTGCCGGCGTCGGTACCGGCCACCAGACCGGCCTGCTGGAAGTTGGAGGCAACGGCCAGCGCCGTGCCGCAGCACAGGCCGCCCACAAGCAGGTCCCTGCGGCTCCGCTTTTTCTCGGCCGCGGTGAGAACGGGCGTGTCCTTTTTCAGCCGGTCGGAGATGAAAATGATGATGAGCAGCACCACCACCGCGATATAGGAGCGGACGGCGTTGAAGGTGAAGGCGTCGATCGCATCGGCGCAGAGGTCCTGCGCCACAAAGGCGGTGCCCCAGATAAAGGCGGCCAGAATGGGGAAGACCACCTGCCGCATCTGATTGTGTTTCATGGATTGCTTTCCTTTCTCTCTGTGTTATTTCTCTTGCTCGGGGCCGGTGTGCCAGCAGAAGCGGCGCTCCTGACCCCGCAGCAGACGCCGGATATTCTCGCGGTGGCACCAGACCACCAGCGCGGCGATGACCACCGCCAGCACCGTATACAGAACACTGTGGCCGCAGAAGAACCATGTGGACACGGGCATACTGACGGCGGCGGAGACGGAGCCGAGGGAAACGTACCGCGTCATCAGCCACAGCGCGGCGAACAGGCCCCACGCGATCAGCGCGATGCGCCAGTCCAGCAGCCATACCAGCGTGCCGCCGGAGAGGATGCCCTTGCCGCCCTTGAAGCCGAAGAACACGGGGAACATATGGCCCAGCTCGCAGCCCAGCCCGCCCAGCAGCAGCCCCAGCGTGTGGTCGCCGCAGGTGTGGTACAGCAGGAAGCCGCCCAGCAGACAGGCCAGCACGGTCTTGCCCATGTCAAAGAGGATGACGCCCAGCGCGTAGCGGGCGCCGTAGGTGCGGTAGAAATTGGTGAGACCGGCATTGCCGCTGCCGTGCTGCCGCACGTCGTCGCGGATGATGAAATGGCTGACCATCACGGAGCCGTTGAGACAGCCCAGCAGGTAGCCCAGCAGCACGGCGACCAGCACCATGCCTGCGGTCAGAAAGGGAGTTTCGTTCACCCGTCATCCTCTCCCTTCTGGCGAATGGTGATGGTGATGGGCGTGCCCTCCAGCCCGAAGACGCTGCGGATCTGGTTTTCCAGATACCGCTGATAGGAGAAGTGGAACAGCTTCTTGTCGTTGCAGAAGATCACGAAGTGGGGGGGCTTGACGCCCACCTGCGTCATGTAGTAGATCTTCAGGCGCCGGCCCTTGTCCGTGGGGGGCTGCACGCGGGTCTGGGCGTCGGCCAGCACGCTGTTGAGCATACCGGTGGTAATACGCACCGCCGCCTGATCGTTGACGTAGTTGATCAGCTCAAACAGGCGGTTCACCCGCTGGCCCGTCAGGGCGGAGATGAACAGGATGGGGGCGTAGGGCATATAGCTCAGGTCGCGGCGGATGTCCTCCCGCATACGGTCCATGGTCTTGCCGTCCTTTTCAACGAGGTCCCACTTGTTGACCACGATGATGCAGGCCTTGCCCGCATCGTGGGCCAGACCGGCCACCTTGGTGTCCTGCTCCGTCACACCGTCCTGCGCGTCGATGAGGATCAGGCACACGTCGCTGCGCTCGATGGCCATGGTGGCGCGAAGCACGCTGTATTTCTCGATGCTGTCGTCCACCTTGGACTTTTTCCGCATACCGGCGGTGTCGATGAAGTTGTACTTGCCGTAGCTGTTCTCAAAATAGCTGTCAATGGCGTCGCGGGTGGTACCGGCCACATTGCTGACGATGACCCGCTGCTCGCCCAGAATTTTGTTGGTCAGGCTGGACTTGCCCACATTGGGCTTGCCGATGATAGCCACCTGCACCACGTCGGAGTCCTCCTCCTCGCCGTCGTCGGGGGGCAGGTACTGGAAGCAGGCGTCCAGCAGGTCGCCGGTGCCGTGGCCGTGTACGGCGGAGATGGCGATGGGGTCGCCCAGCCCCAGATTGTAGAATTCGTAGAAGTCCGGGTCCACCGTACCGGTGGAGTCCATCTTATTCACCGCCAGCACGATGGGCTTGCGGCTGCGCTGGAGCATCCCCGCCACCTCCTGATCCGAGGCGGTAAGGCCGGTCTTGATGTCGGTGACAAAGATGATAACGTCCGCGTTGTCGATGGCGATCTGGGCCTGCTCCCGCATGAAGGACAGGATCTGATTATCGGTGTTTGGCTCAATGCCGCCGGTGTCCACCAAACGGAACCTCCGGCCGGCCCACTCGCTCTCCCCGTAGATCCGGTCGCGGGTGACGCCAGGGGTATCCTCTACAATGGAAAGACGCTTCCCGATGAGCTTGTTGAACAGCATGGACTTGCCCACGTTGGGGCGGCCCACAATGGCGATCAAAGGCTTTGCCATAAGTTATCCCTCCCTTTCCAGCATGGCGTCCAGCAGGTCGCCGCCGTCGATCCCCACGATCTGCACGGGGCAGCCCAGCTCGTCCGCCAGACGGGCCACGGTGTAATCGTCCAGAAAGACCGTCTCGCCGTGGCGCAGCATGTGCAGCGGCAGCAGGACCCGCCCCAGCGAGGGGACCTTCTGCAGCTGCGCCGACAGGTCCTGCCCTGTCAGCAGACCGGCCACATCGATGGTGTGGCCGAAGAAATCGTTTTCTACCGCGATGACCTGCCCCCGCAGATGGGGAAAATACGCCTGCGCCTGCGCCACCAGCCCCCGCAGGAACGGGGCGGCGGCGGTGCCGGTGGCGATGGTAAAGGGGGAGGGAGCGGCGTCCGGCTCCTCCAGCTGCATGGCGGAGAGGAAGTCCTGCTCCAGCGAGCGCAGCATCCCCACGCCGTTTTCCAGCTGGCGGTAGCCCTCGTAGTAGTCCTCCTGCGGCAGCGGCAGCTGTGCCCGCAGGAACAGCTCATCGGCGCAGAAGAAGCGGCGCGTGCCGAACCGGCGCAGGTTCTCCTGCCCGTATTCCTCGGCGATGGCGAGGATCTCCCGCGCGCAGCCGCGGTCCACAGGCCGCAGCTTTGCCAGCCCCTTACGGTATTTGGTGATGCCCACCGGCACAATAGAGCAGCTGGAGAATTCCCAATCCGTCAGATCCCGCAGGGTGCGGCGCAGCTGGTCGCCGTCGTTCCAGCCGGGACACACCACGATCTGCCCGTTCATGACGATACCCGCCCTGCAGAAGGCTCGGATGTAGTCCAGCGAGCGCTCCGCATTCTTGTTGCCCAACATTGTGCAGTGCAGCTGTGGGTCGGTGGTGTGGACCGATACGTTGATGGGGCTGATGTGCAGGTCGATGATGCGCTGGGCCTCCCGTTCCGTCAGATTGGTGAGGGTGATGTAGTTGCCCAGCAGGAAGCTGAGGCGCGCATCGTCGTCTTTGAAATACAGGGTCTGGCGCATCCCGGGCGGCATCTGGTCCACAAAACAGAAGATACAGTGGTTGGCGCAGGAGCGCATCTCGTCCATCAGATAGGTATCGAAGTTCAGGCCAAGGTCCTGCCCCTCCGCCTTGCGGACGGTGACAGCGCGCACATCGCCCGCCGCGGTCTTCAGCTCCACATGGGACAGGGGATCATAGCCATAAAACCGGTAATCCAGCACATCCACAATGGGATGGCCGTTGATGGTCAGAAGCTGTTCGCCCACCTGGATACCGGCCCGCTCCGCGGGGCTGTGCCGGTCAATGGCGGTGATGATGGTGCTCATAGATGCGTCCTCTCTTGTGAAACGGCATACCGCCGCATGATAACCACACTATTATAGCGGTTCTCGCGGCGGTACGCAAGCATTTCTAGTATAGCCGCCGGAAGAACATTTGTAAAACGCATCATTTCGATGGTTGACATGAGAAAAAGTGCGGGAGTGTGATATCGCTCCTGCCGGAAGGAACGGCAGGCTCCCGCCCGAATGATGTCTTTTTGCTTCCACGGTTGACGGCCACGGCGGGGCGTTGTATAATAAACTGATTTACTATCTCAAGCATGGAGGTATGGCCCTTATGTGGATCGCAAAGGATTGGCAGGACTACGAGCTGCTGGACTGCGGAGGCGGCGAAAAGCTGGAGCGCTGGGACCGGCAGATACTGGTGCGCCCCGACCCGCAGGCCATCTGGGACACGGACCGCCATGACCGGCGCTGGCAGACCGCCAACGCCCGCTATTCCCGCTCCGCCACCGGCGGCGGACATTGGGATAAGGGCCGCCTGCCGGAGAGCTGGCCCATCCGCTATAAGGAGCTGACCTTTCAGGTCAAGCCCATGAACTTCAAGCACACCGGTCTGTTTCCCGAGCAGGCCGCCAACTGGGACTTCGCCATGGAGCAGATCCGCGGGGCGGGCCGCCCCATTCGGGTGCTGAACCTGTTCGCCTATACCGGCGGGGCCACAGTGGCCTGCGCCAGAGCGGGGGCCAGCGTCTGCCATGTGGACGCGGCCAAGGGCATGGTGGCGTGGGCCAGGGAAAACGCCCGCCTCAGCGGCCTTGCCGATGCGCCCATCCGCTGGATCGTGGACGACTGCGCCAAATTCGTGGAGCGGGAGATCCGCCGCGGCAAGACGTATGACGCCATCATTATGGACCCGCCCAGTTACGGGCGCGGCCCCTCCGGCGAGGTCTGGAAGCTGGAGGAGAATCTGTACCCCTTCGTGCGCCTGTGCGCGCAGGTGCTGTCTGACAAGCCCCTGTTCGTCATCCTGAACAGCTACACCACGGGCCTTGCCCCGTCTGTGCTGGGCTATATCCTGCAAATGCTGGTGGGCCGCCGGTTCGGCGGCCATGTGACGTGGGACGAGCTGGGCCTGCCCTGCACCGATTCCGGTATGGCGCTGCCCTGCGGCGCCACGGGCCGCTGGTGTGCGGAGTGAGAAAAACGAGGTAAAAACGAATGCCGATCATGATCGAAACGAAGGATCTGTCCTTCACCTATCCCGCGCCGGAGGGGGAGACGAACCCGCCGGCTCTGCGGGGCGTCTCCCTGACGGTGGAGAAGGGGAGCTTCGTGGTGGTGCTGGGCCACAACGGCTCCGGCAAATCCACCCTTGCCAAGCATATGAACGCGGTGCTGCTGCCGGACGGCGGCGCCGTATATGTGGAGGGCATGGACACCCGCAACGAGTCGCTGCTGCTGGAGATCCGGCGGCGCACCGGCATGGTGTTCCAGAATCCGGATAACCAGATCGTCGCCAACGTGGTGGAGGAGGACGTGGCCTTCGGGCCGGAGAATCTGGGCGTCCCCACGGCGGAGATACGCCGCCGGGTGGATGACGCGCTGGCCGCCGTAGGTATGGAGAAATTCGCCTGCCACGCGCCCCACCTGCTGTCCGGCGGACAGAAGCAGCGCGTGGCTATCGCCGGCGTCATCGCCATGGAGCCGGAGTGCATCGTGCTGGATGAGGCCACCGCCATGCTGGATCCCGCCGGACGGCGGGAGGTGCTGGACACCGTCCACCGCCTGAACCGGGAGATGGGCATCACCGTGGTGCTTATCACCCACCATATGTCGGAGGCGGAGGACGCCGACCGCGTCATCGTCATGAACGACGGCGTCGTGGTCATGGACGGTACGCCCCGGCAGGTCTTTGCGCGGGTGGAGGAGCTGCACGGCTTCGGCCTTGCCGCGCCGGACACGGTGGAGCTTTTATACGAACTGGGGCAGGCGGGTCTGCCCGTAACGCTGGACAGCCTGACGGTGGACCAGTGTGCCGATACCATTTGCCGCGCATTGGGCGGGGCGGAAGGGAAGTAACCTTGGAACCGATCTTACAGATAGAGCATTTGACTCACACCTATTCGGCGGGTACGCCGTTTCAGCGCAGCGCCGTGGACGATATGAACCTGTCCGTGATGGACGGTGAATTCCTCGGCATCATCGGCCACACCGGCTCCGGCAAGTCCACACTGATCCAGCATCTCAACGGACTGCTCAAGCCCACGTCGGGCCGCATCCTGTTACAGGGCAAGGATATCTGGGCGGAGCCCAAGAAGATCCGGGACGTGCGGTTTCAGGTGGGACTGGTGTTCCAGTACCCGGAATACCAGCTGTTTGAGGAGACGGTGTATAAGGACATCGCCTTCGGCCCGAAGAACATGGGACTGGACGAGGAGGATATCGACCGCCGCGTCCGTTCCGCCGCCGCCTTCGTGGGGCTGACGGAGGCCATGCTGGATAAGTCCCCCTTTGAACTGTCCGGCGGCCAGAAGCGCCGCGTGGCCATTGCCGGCGTTATCGCCATGGAGCCGAGGGTGCTGGTACTGGACGAGCCTACGGCGGGTCTTGACCCCCGCGGCCGGGACGATATTCTGGCACGCATACAGGACTATCACCGGGCGAAGCACGCCTCCGTGGTGCTGGTGAGCCACAGCATGGAGGAGATCGCCCGCAACGTGGACCGCATCGTGGTCCTGTCCGACAGCCATGTGCTCATGGAGGGCGCGCCCCGTCAGGTCTTTGCCCGCGCCCATGAGCTGGAGCAGGTAGGGCTGGATATTCCTCAGGTGACGAAGGTGGCGCTGGCCCTGCGGCAGCGCGGCCTGCCGGTGGACACGGCAGTGTACACCGTGGAGGCGCTGCGCGACGCGCTGCTTCAGAGGAAAGGGGGCGGTGCCGTATGCTGAAGGATATCACGCTGGGCCAGTTTTTCCCCGGCGATACCCCCATCCACCGTCTGGACCCCCGTACCAAGCTGCTGTGTGTGATCCTCTACATCGTGGCGCTGTTCAACGCCAAGGGCCCTCTGACCTACGGCATTATGATCGTCACGCTGGCCGTGTGCGTGGTGGTGTCCCGGGTGGAGTGGAAGGCCCTGACCCGCGGCCTGAAGCCTGTTTACATCATCGTCACGTTCACCGCACTGATGAATCTCTTTTTCACCGGCGGTACGCCGGTGGCGGACGTGTGGCTGCTGCGCCATGTCACGTGGGAGGGCATCGTCTCCGCCGTGCAGATGGTGCTCCGTATCGTGCTGCTCATCATGGGCACGTTCCTTATGACATATACCACCAGCCCCATCGCCCTCACCGATGGGCTGGAGCACCTGCTCTCCCCTCTGAAAAAGCTGCGCTTTCCCGTGCATGAGCTGGCGATGATGATGTCCATCGCGCTCCGCTTTATTCCCACGCTCATTGAGGAGACGGACAAGATCATGTCTGCCCAGAAGGCGCGGGGCGCGGATTTTGAGACGGGCAACGTTTTCCAGCGCGCCAAGGCGCTGGTACCCATTCTGGTGCCGCTGTTCATCAGTGCGTTCCGCCGCGCCGACGAGCTGGCCACCGCCATGGAGTGCCGCTGCTACCACGGCGGCGAGGGGCGCACAGCCCTGCGCGTCCTGCACTTCCGCCGGGCGGACTGGCTGTCGCTTGCGCTGTTTGTGGTGCTGACCGCGGGCGTCATCGTCCTGAAAAAATTCGGATTCTGATAGGAAAGGAGGCGGCCGTCGTGCGTAACATCGCCCTGATCCTCATGTATAACGGCGCCGCCTATCACGGCTGGCAGGTGCAGAAGACGGAGAGCTCCGTGGCGCAGACGCTGGAGCGCGGGCTGAGCATGGTCTGCGGCGAGCCGGTAAAGCTCACCGGCTGCGGCCGCACCGACGCCGGCGTTCACGCCGAGCACTATGTGGCCAACTTCCGCACCGGCTCCCGTATTCCCGTGGACCGGCTGCCCTTTGCCGCCAACACCCACATCCCTGAGGATATCGTGGTCAAAGCGGCCTTTGAGGTGGCGGAGGATTTCAACGCCATCGGCTCCTGCATCAGGAAGGAGTATACCTACCGCATCTACAACTCCCGCATCAAAAACCCGTTCTATGTGGACCGCGCCTACTTCTATCCCAAGCGGCTGGATGAGGCGGTGATGGACCGCGCCGCCCGTATGTTCGAGGGCACCCACGACTTCGCCGCCGTCCGCAGCGTGGGCACCAACGTCCGCAGCACCGTCCGCACCATCCACTACTGCCGCGTCAGCCGCAGCGGCGAGCTGCTGGAGCTGAAGGTCTGCGCCAACGGTTTTCTGTATAATATGGTACGTGCCATTACAGGCACGGTGCTCTACGCGGCGGAGGGCAAGCTGGCGCCGGAGGACATCCCCGCCATTCTGGACTCCGGCAACCGCACACTGGCCGGTCCCACGGCCCCTCCCGGCGGCCTGTATCTCACCCGCGTATGGTATGAGGATGAACGACTGAATGGATAAAATGGCATTCGATCGCGGCAACCCGCAGGAGGAGCCGCCCCGCCGCGTGGCAAGGAAAAGTAAAAAGCGCTTCCTCTGGCTGGCACTGGTGACGCTGCTGGCGCTGATCGCCGTGGTGCTGTCCGTGCTGTATGACCGCGGCGAGTTCGACGGCCTGCGCCGCCGGCTGGTCTACGCCAAGGCCGCCAAGGACGAAAACGGCTGCGCCCAGCTGTACCGCTACGCCAGCGACCAGTCCGGCAGCTTCGCCTCGCTGGAGGGCAGCCTTGCCACCGTCTCCATGCACCAGATCTCGGTGCTGGACGAGGCGGGCAAGAGCGTCTACGAGCAGGCGGTGAAGTTCCAGACGCCTACGCTGGTTCGCAGCGCAGACCGGGCCGCCGCCTATGACGTGGGCGGCAAGACGATCTACGTCCTGTCTGCCAAGGGACTGGTCTGTCAGGTGGATACCACCGGCGAGATCCTGTCTGTCGCTCTGAACGACGGCGGTTATCTCACCGTGACCAGCAACGAAAGCGGCTGCAAGGCAGCCGTCCGGGTCTATGACGCCTCCGGCCAGCCGGTGTTTGCCTACCGCTCGGCGGATCGCTTCATCATGACCGCCGCCCTATCCGCCGACAGCCGTACGCTGGCTGCCGTCACCATGGGACAGAGCAGCGGCGTCTTTACCAGCTATGTGGTGTTCTACCGCATCAACAGCGAGGCGGCGCTGACCACCAGCGCACTGACGGGCAGCCTGATCTACGACCTGTTTCCCATGGGGGATCGGTTCTGCGCGGTGATGGAGGAGCAGCTCTGCTTTTTGGATCATGACGGCGAGGTCTGTGCCGCGTACAGCTACGGCGGCGATTACCTGCGCCGCGTGGACTGCGGCGGCGACGGCTATGCCGCGCTGCTGCTGGGCCGCTACCGCAACGGCACGCAGCACCGTATCGTTACGGTGGACAGCGACGGCAGCGCCCTGGCCGCATTGGATGTGGACGGCGAGGTGCTGAGCATCTCCGCGGCGGGGCGCTATGTGGCCGTCCTGTTCAGCGACCATATGACCATCTACGACAAGACACTGACGGAGTGCGCCCGTCTGGACGCCGTCAGCGAGGCGCGTCAGGTGCTGATGCGTGCCGACGGTTCCGCTGTGCTGGCGGGCTCTACCGCCGCCAGCCTGTATCTGCCGTAAGCGGCGAAGGAGGGGGACTATGGCTATTTTTGTGGATATCTTCATGGCGGCGATCCTGCTGCTGGCACTGGTGCTGGGCCTCCGTCAGGGCTTCGTCCAGAGCCTTGCCCGCGTGGCCATCGTGATCGTGGCGCTGCTGGGCGCGGCGTGGCTGGCCCAGCAGCTGGCGGAGCCTGCCGCCAAATGGCTGGAGCCGGTGCTGACCGAGAAGATCCAGCAGAAGCTCAGCGGGCAGACTGTCGCCGTGGACGACCCCAGTCTGGCTGCCGCCGGACTTTTGGAGACCTTCGGCTTTTCCGGCGATGTGCTGGATGAGCTGGTGCAGAGCGTCACCGATAAGGCGCAGGAGATGGGACAGACGCTGCTCAACGCCGTGGTATCCACGGTGCTGCACTCGGTGGCCTACGCCGTGGTGTATCTGCTGTCGTTTTTGCTGCTGCTGCTTGTGCTGCGGCTGCTGCTGGCGCCGCTGCACCTGTTCACGAAGCTGCCGGTGGTGCATGGCGTCAACGCCATACTGGGCGGCGCGCTGGGACTGGTGAAGGGGGCGCTGCTGCTTTTCTTCGCAGTCTGGCTGCTGCGCCGGTTCCAGATCCTCGTTACGCCGGAGCTGATCGGCCAGACCTACATCCTCCGCTTCTTCGCGGAGCATAGCCCCATGGAGCTTATTACATCCCTATGAAACCCAGGCCGCCGGCGGGTTTGACCGCGCCGGGCAACGGCCATACTGATATCACCCCAACGGATAATGGAGGAATACCATGCAGCCTACACTTTGTTCCCGATGCAAAAAGAATGTGGCCGTTGTGTTCATCTCCCGCATGAACGAGAAGAACGAGATGGTCAACGAGGGCCTGTGCCTGAAATGCGCCGCCCAGCTGGGTCTGCCCCAGGTGGAGGACATGATGAAGCGCATGGGCATCACGCCGGAGGATCTGGAAAACATCAACAGCGAGATGATGCAGGCCTTCGGCGGCGCGGAGGAGCTGAACGACCTGCCGGACGGCGGCGAGGAGGACGACGATGAGGAGAGCGGCAAGACCGCCACCTTCCCGTTCCTGAATCGCCTGTTCAATAACAATCCTCCCGCCGAGCAGCCCAGGGACGGCGGCGCGTCCGGTCCCCAGCAGCAGCCGGCGGGCCGCAAAAAGGACCAGAAGCGCAAGTTTCTGGACAATTACTGCATCAACCTGAGCCAGCGTGCCCGGGACGGCAAGCTGGACGCCGTGATCGGCCGCGAGCAGGAGATCGAGCGCGTGGTCCAGATCCTGAACCGCCGCCAGAAGAACAACCCCTGCCTCATCGGCGAGCCCGGCGTGGGCAAGACCGCCATCGCCGAGGGGCTGGCCCAGCGCATCGTCTCCGGCGATGTGCCCTTCAAGCTGCGGCAGAAGGAGGTCTATCTTCTCGACCTCACCGCTCTTGTGGCGGGCACCCAGTTCCGCGGCCAGTTCGAAAGCCGCATGAAGGGCCTCATCGAGGAGATCCGCAAGGCCGGCAACGTCATCCTTGTGATCGACGAGGTCCACAACATCGTAGGCGCCGGCGACGCCGAGGGCAGCATGAACGCCGCCAATATCCTGAAGCCTGCCCTGAGCCGCGGCGAGATCCAGGTCATCGGCGCCACCACCTTCAACGAGTACCGCAAGCACATCGAAAAGGACACCGCGCTGGAGCGCCGCTTCCAGCCTGTCACCGTCAACGAGCCGAATATCGAGGACACCCTGAAGATTTTGCAGGGCATCGCCCATTACTACGAGCAGTTCCACGGCGTGGCCATCCCGCAGGGAGTGCTGCGTCAGGCGGTGCTGCTGTCCGAGCGGTATATCACCGACCGCTACCTGCCCGACAAGGCCATCGACCTCATCGACGAGGCCTGCTCCGACAAGAACCTCCACGACCCAGATATCAACCGCCGCATGGAGCTGGAGCGCGATCTGGAGAATCTCACCTTCGAGCGGGAAAGTCTTATGTCCGCCCAGCCCGCTGACGGGCAGGAGTTCACCCAGGAGGAGCTGGACCGCCGCTATGAGCGGATCGCCCAGCTGCGAAGCCAGGAGCTGCGGGTGTCCGGCGAGCTGGACGCCATCCGCGCCAAGGGAATGCCTCAGCTGACCATGGAGAACATCGCCCGTGTCATCGAGATGTGGACGAAGATCCCCGCCAGCAAGATCAAGGAGGAGGAGTTCAAGCGTCTGGCGGAGCTGGACCAGCGTCTGCGCGCCCATGTAGTGGGGCAGGACGAGGCCATCGCCGCCGTGTCTGCCGCCATCCGCCGCAACCGCGTGGGCATCTCGCCCAAGCACAAGCCCGTCAGCTTCATCTTCGTGGGGCCCACCGGCGTGGGCAAGACGGAGCTGGTCAAGCAGCTGGCGGACGACCTGTTCAACGCGCCGGAGTCCCTGATCCGTCTGGATATGTCCGAGTTTATGGAGAAGCACTCCGTTTCCCGCATCGTTGGCTCGCCCCCCGGCTACGTGGGCTATGACGAGGCGGGCCAGCTGACGGAAAAGATCCGCCGCAAGCCCTATTCCGTGGTGCTGTTCGACGAGATCGAAAAGGCCCATCCCGATGTGCTGAATGTCCTGCTGCAAATTCTGGACGACGGCCAGATCACCGATGCCCATGGCCGCAGGGTGAACTTTGAGAACACCGTCATCGTCATGACCAGCAACGCCGGCTCCGACAACAAGTCCGCCGGTGCGGTGGGCTTCGGCGGCAGTGCCGACGATCAGGAGAAGGAGCGCACCATGAAGGCCCTTCGGGACTTCCTGCGGCCCGAGTTCCTCAACCGCGTGGACGAGATCGTCTGCTTCCACCACCTCTCCCGGGAGAATTTCGCCGGTATCGCCCGCATCATGCTGGAGGAGCTGCGCGCCTCATTGGCCGACAAGGGCTATACCTTTACCTACGATGATGCACTGGTGGACTATCTGGCGGAAAAGTCCTACTCCCTGACCTACGGCGCCCGTAACCTGCGCCGGCTGATCCAGAAGGAGCTGGAGGATCCCATGGCCGCCCGCATCATCGACAGCTTCGAAAACCCTGTTACCCAGATTGCCGCCACCGCCTCAGACGGCGCGGTGCAGCTCCATACGCTGTGAGGTGAGGACTATGCTGTTTCGAAAGGACATCGACCCCCGCTGCGCCTACTGCGCCCGGGGCAGCCGCATCAACGAGGAGCAGGTGGCCTGCGTCAAGCGGGGCGTGGTGCCTGCGTCAGACCGCTGCGGCGCGTTTCAGTATGACCCGCTGAAGCGGGTGCCGCCCCGTCCGGTCAAGCTGGACGCAGACCGGCTCACTGAGGAAGATTTCAAGCTGTAAATATGATAGAGAGAACAGGGGAGGGACCGCCATGCAGCCGAAAACAGTATGGGCCGTGTATTTCAGCGGCACAGGGACAACGGAGAAAACGGTCCGGTGCATCGCATCGGGCCTGGGCGAGGCGCTTTCTGCGCCGGTGAAGACCTTTGATTTTACGCCGCCCGCCGCACGGCAGGCGGAGCTGACCTTCGGCCCTGACGATCTGGTGGTGCTGGGCACGCCGGTGTATGCCGGCCGCGTGCCCAATGTACTGCTGCCCTACCTGACGGGCAAAGTCCACGGCGGCGGCGCGCTGGCCGTTCCGGTGACGCTGTTCGGAAACCGGAATTTCGATGATGCGCTCATCGAGTTGCGGAATATCCTGACGGCGGACGGCTTCCTGCCGGTGGCCGCCGCCGCCTTCGTGGGGGAGCACAGCTTTTCCCGCACGCTGGGCGCCGGCCGTCCCAACGCGGCGGATATGACGGAGATGTGCAACCTTGCGGCGGAGGCGGCCCATAAGATAAAGAGCCTCGCCGCGCCCCCCGCCGCGCCGGTGGCCGTGGCAGGGCAGGATCCCGTCCGCCCCTACTATACCCCCCGCGACCGCCACGGCGCTCCCATCAATATCCTGAAGGTCAAGCCCAAGACCGATCTGAGCCGCTGCGGCGGCTGCGGCCTGTGCGCCGCCCGCTGTCCCATGGGCAGCATCGATCCCGCCGATGTGTCGCAGGTGAACGGCATCTGCATCAAATGCTGTGCCTGCGTCAAGGGTTGTCCCACGGGCGCCAAGTATTTTGACGATGCCGGCTATCTCTACCATCAGCACGAGCTGGAAGAGATTTACAGAGAACCGGCACAAAACGCCCTGTTTTTATAACTTCTTCATCATGAAGTAAAAAACCGGAAAAAACCGGAAGAAAACCGGAAATATTTTTTCCGGTTTTTTGAAAAAATTACTTGACAATATGGGAGCCATGTGATAGGATAATGACTGTTCCGCGTGGGACGTGTACCTTGTAAATTAAACAACGAACGAAACGAAAAGCACCAGACGGGAGCGCGAGAGAGCTTGTGAAAACGGGCTAAGGAGCGCAACTGAAAAGCTTGCTTCTCACGGGTTAAGTCAATTACCGGGAGGGGTAAGGATAAAAAGTTTGAAGCTATGACAAATAGCTCTGTAAAGATTAGCTCGGCGGAAACGTCGTGTTGATACAATT
>CAKTOK010000021.1 GCA_934589835.1 uncultured Oscillospiraceae bacterium
AGTCGGAGAAGAACTCGCCCGGCTCGTAGTCCTCATCATCCTGCATGGGGCTTTCGTGTTGCCCGCACAAGCTGGGGCGGTTCAGCCTCTGAGGGTACGGAGGGACAACTGCGTCGGGGGGGGTATTTTGATGAGCTTGCACTTAAGGGAAGGCTATCTCTCCACATAGCGGCGAGACAAAATGCTGAATGATCTCGTCACGTTCACGATATTGCGAGAGAAGCCACATGAGCTTTGTGAAAGCGGCCTCGCTGGTCATGTCGCCTGCACTGACGGCACCGGCGGCCAGGGCAACGCGGCCGACCTCGTACTGTGTCAGGTCGCTTTTTTCATAGAGACACTGGCTGCTGATGACGATGACAATACCGCGCGAGGATAGCTGAGCGATCTTCTGGCAGAAGTTGCGGTGGAGGAAATGGACACCGCCGATGCCGAAGGCCTCGATCAGAATGGCACGGTAGCCAAGGGCCATGACGGCATCAAGAATGGCGGGGTCAAGGCCGGGAGTCAGCTTCAACAGAAAGACTCGGTCAGACACCTGGATGCGAAAGGGCTGATGGACCGGGGTGGGCAGAGCATTCTCATAAATGTCCAGCCCGTGGAGGGAGACCTGGCCAATCAGGGGATAATTGATGCTTTCAAAGGCGTTCATGCCGCAGGTGCGGATTTTTACAGCCCGGCAGCCCAGCATCAGCTTGCCGGCAAAGGCTAGAAAGACTCCGCGGATGGGGCTGGCGGCGGCGTGGAGCGCGCACTGCAGGTTCATGGGGGCGTCGGAAAAGGGCTGACCCAGAGGGATCTGGCTGCCGGTCAGAACCACCGGGATATGGATGCCGCACAGCATATAAGAGAGGATTCCGGCAGTATAAGCCATGGTATCCGTGCCGTGAGTCACAACGATACCGTCATAGCGGCCACTTTGGCTGGCGATGAATTCAGCCATCTGAAGCCACTCCTCTGGCTGGATGTTGGAGGAGTCCAGTGCAAAGAGCTGCTTGAGCGTTAAGCAACAACCGGGAGGGCACTGGCAGGCGGCGCGTAGCAGGCTGTCGTCCGTACAGGGCGATAGCCCCTGCCGAGTAGGGACAGAGGCTATCGTTCCTCCGGTGGAGATCAATAGCAGATGTTTTTCCATGCAATTCAGAAAGTCAAAGGACCGGAGAGGCGCTTCAGCAGCGCCAGTACGCTCCAGGCTGCCAGCTCGCTGGACTTGGGGTTCTGCGGCGAGGGGGCGGAGTCAATGGTGACCATGGCCCGGCCAAAGCGGCCTTTCAATTCTATTTGGTGGCTGTTGAACACCATAGCGGGGTCGGAGATGATCTCCACTCTGGTATCATCCAGTCCGGCAGTCATCAGTGCGGCGGTGACTGCCACATTGACATTTTGCGGAAAGGCCTGGATTGCCTCTCGGGCCGAGCCGGAGAAGACCTGCTCTGCCTCCGTTTGGGAGGGTGCCCTGCCGCTCAGGGCGGGCGCGCCCTCCAGAGAATGGGGGGGCTTACGGTTGATCACCGTCGTCTCCACCGGGCCCATTAGGGAGGCGGCCTGCATCAGATCCAGTGCGCCAATGGCACCGGAAGCCAGATAGACCTGGCTGCCGCTCTGCCGGGAAAGGCACTGCACCTGATCCAGCAGACCCGGCTGTGCAAAAGCACCGGTGGACAGCACGATCATGGGAACGCCGGCCTTTACGATTTCCGGCATCACTGCGGCGCATGTGGCGGGAGAGTCGGCCTCTACGACATAGTCAGGATTCAGGTCAAGCAGAGCTGCAATGGACGGCGCGTGGGCAATATGAAACCGTTGGGCAAATTGCTCCGTGAAGTCAAAATGCGGGCCGTAGACGGCGCAGACCTCATAATCGTCCGGGAGGGTAAGTCCGATCTGCTGGCAGATAATGGATGCAAGGTTTCCGCAGCCAACAAAAGCAATACGTTTTTTCAAAGTGATCGCCTCCAAATAGTGCTTACTTGCTGCCGGATTTCTTTGCCTCGTGGCGCTTTTCGGTCTCGGCCACGATAGCAGAGCCGATCAGGTCACCCAGGCAGTTGACACCGGTGTTACCCATATCCACCACGGGGGTCAGGCTGCTGAAAATGCCGGTCATATCCAAGGGGACATTCAGGGCATTCAGCATGATGACGGTAGAGGATGAGCCGCTGGCGGGCAGTCCGCTTTGGCCGGCGGTCAGCATCAGGATCATGAACATGGCGGTGATGATGGTGGAGGTGGACAGTTCGATGCCGGCCAAAGAGGCGGCGAACACCAGATTAGCCGCGAAGATGATGGAGGTACCATCCTTGTTGATCTGAGCACCCAGGGGGACGGAGAAGCTGTAGATCTCCCGGGGGATGCCCATATCCTCAGCGCATTCCATGTTGGTGGGAATGGTGGCCAGGCTGGAGCTGGTGCTGAAGGCCATCAGGAAGCCGGGAAATGCTCTCTTATACAGGCTGGGGGCTTTTTTGCCGGTGAACAGGAAGAGCAGCAGAAAGTAGAAGACCATCATAAAGGCATAGCCGATATAGTTTACCGCGATATACTTGGCGGCGAAGCCGAACATTTCCTTGCCGTACCGGCCGATGGCGCAGGCCACAAGAGCGCAGATGCCATAGGGTGCGAAGATCAGAACGACCTCAATGACTTTGTTCATCATTCTGGACAGCAGGGCGACGATGTCCGTAACGCGCTCACGGTCCTTAGTATCCAGCATCATGACGGCAATACCTGCAAAGGCACAGAACATGACCACTTTTTGCAGTTCACCGTTGGACAGCGCCGCAAAAATGTTAGAGGGCACAAAGGAGAGCACGATATCGGAGAAGCCGGGAAGGTCAGAAATCACACCCTCATACTGGCTGCCGGCGGCTGCCATAGAGCTGGATACGGGGTTGATCCACTTGGAGAGCATGATACCCACAAAGCAGGCGAACAGGGTGGTCGCAGTATAGTACAGCAGGATCTTGATACCCATTCTGCCGAAGGATTTCACATCGCCCAAACTGGCAACGCCATAGATCAGGTTTACGATGATCATGGGGATCGCAGCCATCATCATCAGACGCAGAAACAGAGAACCGATGATGTCGATCACCAGGATCTTTTCCTGAAAGATAATGCCCAGAATGACGCCCAGCACAACGCCGCCCAGAATTTTCTTGGTGCGGGAAATGCTTTTCCACTTCTTGAATAAACTCATGTTTTTTTCTCCTCTCAGTTTTTTATATTGATCCCTATGAGGGGGTCAGAATGAATGTAAGACGGCGGCCACCTTGTCCATCTGTTCCGCCGTGTTATAGAAATGAAGCTGCAGGCGCATATAGCCGTCCCGGAGCGTCAGCTTGATGCGTTCTGCCTGCAGCATTGCCTGCAGGCGGTCGGTCTCAGCGGGATCAAAGGTCCAGGCCAGTGTTCCGGACAGGTGGTTGGGGGCGCTGCCGCCCAGAAGATGCAGCTTTGGGTTGGTGAGCTGTTGGCGGAGCTGACGCTCCAGATGACAGATGTGGGCGTAGATGGTATCAACGCCTATCTCGTTGATAAGGGATGCGCCGAGTCCCATGGAGACTGCGCCATAGGTGTTGGAGGAGCCGGCATCGAAGCGGCGTGTGTCCTCGTACTGGACCGGAGGCAGAAAGTCTGCGGGTACGGCAGGAAATTCCTGGTGGGCCGGCACACTGTGATAGCAAGTATAGGGCGGGCGGATGCGGGGGATCAGGTCGCGGCGGCGATACAGAAAACCGCTGCCCAGCGCACCCATCAGACCCTTGAAACTTCCGCAGGACAGATAGTCGATCCCGAGGCCTTTTACGTTGATGGGGATGCGCCCCAGCGCCTGGATGGCGTCTACTGCTACGAGAATACCCCGCGCATGGCATTGGCGGCACAGTTCCCGGAGGTCCGCCAGATAACCGGATCCGTACTGCACGGCGGACAGAGCCACGACCTTGGTGTTGGCATCCATCTGCCGCAGATAGGCTTGCACAGGAAGGACACCGTCCTGTGCAGTAACGATACGCACCTGAACGCCGCGCTTCTGCTGCTGAAGCCAAGGATAGAGCAAAGCGGGATGCTCGATATCGGCCAAGATGACGTTATCGCCGGATGACAGCTCCAGACCGCCTGCCAGGATGGAATTTCCCTCGGTGGTATTTTTAGTGAAAGCTATCTCATCTACAGGGGCGTTGATCAGCGCAGCGATCTGCTTTTTGGCATCGGCCCGGTAAAGGTCAAACTGGGAAAGCGTGGCACCGGTGCTTTTGGCGTAATCCTCCATGAAGGTCGTGCAAAACTGCCTTACCCGCATGGGCGGAAGGGATACCGAGCAGGAGTTCAAAAAAATAGTATCACCCAGATAGCCAAACTCCCGCTCCGCCAGCAGTGAAAGTAACTGTGTCATGAAGTTCCTCCTTTCAGCGTTGTGGTCGATGTAGACAGTATATGCGCTCCCGACAAAAAAGTCAACTGGTTTGATTGGCAAACTAACAGTTTGTTTTATGTGAAAATGTAACAAATTTTTGAGCAGCGGCCTCTGACAGGGCGGTAGTCCTTGACAAAACACACTCGGGTGTTAGATAATACGGTGAAAGAAGAAAAGGGGGACGATCTGTTGGAAATCAACTACGACTTTCTCCAGCGGTTTATCCGGAATATTGCAGGCCTGTTTGGTGATCACTGCGAAATTGTGATCCATGATTATCGGAACGGGTATGAGCACACCATCGTGGATATTGTCAATGGCGAGGTAACAGGCCGTGCGATCGGGGGCTGCCCCAGCGCGTTTGTGATCGAGCAAATGACTGAGGATATTGACGCTTATGAGAAGCGGGCACCTCAGTACTTTACCAACAGCGAAAAGGGCAAAATATTGAAATCCGCCACCACCTTCATCAAGGATGATGAGGGAACGATTATTGGATCAGTCTGCGTGAACATTGATGTGACGGATCTTATGCTGATGCAGAAAACTATGTCGAACTTTCTGCAGAGCAGCGAAAACAGCGGTGCGCGCGGCAACGAGGTGTTGGCAAAAAATGTGGATGAGCTGCTGAAATTCTTCCTGTCTGAGGCGGAGGAAGAAATCGGGAAACCGGCGAGCCTTATGAGCAAGGATGAGAAGATCCGTGCTCTTTGGCTGCTGAACCAAAAAGGGATCTTTAAGATTTCCAAAGCGAATGTCGCTCTGCGGGACGCTTTTCAGGTGTCCAAATATACGTTGTATGCGTATTTGGATGAGGCAAAGAAACGGTATAGCATCCCGGGACAGGAATAGGTTCTCCGATTTATACAATGACAGACCGAGAAGGCCATCGGCAAATAGCCGATGGCCTTCTGCGTATAGTGAGAGAAGCCGGAGGAATATAGACACCCTGAATATTCAGAAAAGAGCGCGGTATTCTGCTGTGGTATGCTCCCTCCATGAAAGACGGTGAAATGTAAGCTGTCGATCATGGGGGGAGCACTGCTGTGTCGTGAAAACAGAAATTCGCCCATCATTCCCTGTTGCAGGGAATGATGGGCGAAGGCTATTTCATATAGGCATTATATCTGCTGTGGATCAAAAATCCTTGTAGTACTCATCAAGATCAAGAGGGAGTTGAATCGGCTGTTTGCGGATACAGGAAATATCCATAGCCATGGTGAGCAGCAAATTGCGGTGGCCATCCTGCACGGTGGCGTGAGGTGTTTTCATACCAGTATACAGGTGTGCCAGCCAGGAGTTCGTCTCTTCGCGAATTGGGCCCCAAAGCTGCCCTTCGCAGATGTCTCCGGGAGGATAGCTGGTAAGGAAATCGACGTAACGTGCGCCTTCGGGAGAGAAACCGTCCGGCTTGTAAGATGCACCTTGGGGTTCGAGACTGGCCAACACCAAGTCGCGGTGGGTATCATCGACATCGATGACACCCTTTGTGCCAACAATGCCCATTTCAATTCCGTATACTGCGCCGGGCCATGTTTCAGGTAGTGCCCAGGAGATGTTCATGCTAAAGATAGAGCCATCCTCCATGGTAAATACACCGAAGGTGGAATCCTTTGTTCCGTGGACGCCCAAGACCTTATCAGAAGCCTGTGCATAGACGGAAATGGGTTTTTTGTTTCCCATCAGCCACATGGATAGGTCGAAGCTGTGGGTACCGGAGACTACCATGGGGGTGAGATGGGTGTGATCACTGGTTCGCCGCACGGTGGCCAGCGGGATCATACGGTTCATAAAAGCACGCGTGACCATGCAGGACACATCGCCGATCCGACCTTCTGCAATGCGTTCCTTGATGGTCAGAAAACGGCGGCGGAAGCGGTTGGTATATCCCATACAGGCATCGATTCCGGAGGCCTCCACAGCCTTGAGTACAGTTGCGGACTGCCGAACATCGGTGGCTAAAGGCTTCTCAATAAACAGATCCACGCCGCGCTCAATAGCTGCCATTGTCGGCTCAAAATGGCAGTTTTCATCCGTAGCGATGATGACGGCGGTGACCTCCGGACGATTGATCAACTCTCTAAAATCCGTGGTAACGAAGTCAGCGTGAGCGTCCTCCGCCAGCTTTTTGGCAAGGTGTTCTTTGATGTCACATAGACCCAGCCACACAACGCCGGGATATGCTCGTGCGATCATAGCTCGGATGCGGCCGATCGTGCCGCAGCCCACAATGGCCAGACCGATTTCCCTTTTTGTTTGAGACATAATGAAAGTAACTCCTTTTCGTGTGTTTAAGGGACTTCCGTGCTGCTGCTGCATTTATAGAGTACCATAATACGTTAAAAATGTAAATAAAAAATATTTGAAAAATACAAAAAGAATATTCTCAAAGGGGAAGAAAGATGATTACTGCACTGAAAAACGGCAGCTTTTGAATGGGATAAATGGAATAGTACATAGTATTTGATTTCTTATTCTCCTGAAGCTCTGTGTGGAATAAAAAAATGTTTTGTAAAAATACTTGTATATTTTTTGATATATGCTACAATAGAAATGAATTGTTGCATAGGAGCTGTTATATGACGAGTGTAAATGAAGCAAATAAGCCGGGGAATGAGTTCAGCAGTGAGCTTGGCATCGAAATGGGGAAGAAGGGTGCAAAGCAGGAGTACGCTTATGAGTACATTAAGCGGGCTATTGTTGAGAACCGTTTTGCTCCGGAGCAATGTCTGAATGAGAAGGATCTGGGGATCGAGTTGGGTGGATTGAGTCGAACACCTATACGTGATGCTCTGCGAAAACTGGTCTATGAAGGAATGATAGACTACGTACCGGGCAAAGGAATGTTCGTGTCGGAGATTCGCTTTGAGGACCTACTGGAAGTCTCTGAGATCCGTATCCCCTTGGAAAAAACCTGCGTTGAGCTGTTTATCGAACGGGCCAATCAGGAGGATATGGAAAAGCTGGAGGAGTTGTATGTTAAGCATCGAGAGGCATACGAGGTCGGTGATCTGAATATGGCTATCCGCTATGATGACGAGTTCCATCGTCGAATCGCTGAGGGGACGTATAATTCGAGACTTAGCGCATATGTGGACTCGTTGATCGATCAGAACTCCCGGGGAGCATATCTGACTGCGGAAGACCCACAGCGTGTTGAAACGTCCCTGGGTGAGCATGAACTGATCTTAAAGGCGATCAGCGCTAAGGATAAACAAGCGGCGGTGCAGCTCATGGAGCAGCACCTTACCGGCTGGACATCCTACGTGATGACTATGCAGCTGAAGCGGTTTTATTTCAGAAAAAAAGGATGATGTCAGGAGGTATCCTGGTGAATACGAGTGGGGCGCTCATTCGAGCGCCCCACTTTTGACATAATGATGTAATTCAGATCAGCTGCCAACTCCGCAACAGAAAAGTACCTATAAAAATGGTAAATGCTGACGCGACAGTGGACAAAACTACGATCTGACCAGCCAAAACGTCATTACCGTTCATACTCTTGGCCATGATATAGGAATTGACGGCGGAAGGGGCACAGAGCAGAAGGAAGATGACGCCTAACTGCTCGTTGCGGAAATTTAGACAGATGGCAAGACCACAAAAGATGACAGGAATGAAAATGAGCTTTATAGTGGTCGTAATGGCGGCCAGACGAAGATTGCCTTTCAATTGTGCCGGATCAAACTGTGCACCGATCATCAAAAGACAAAGCGTGGTAGAAATGCCGCCAGTGCTTTTCAGCGTGTCACCCAGGAATACAGGGATGGATATTTTGCAGAGGGAAAACAAAAGCCCCAGAAGTGACGCTATAAACAGGTGATTACGGAGTGTCCCGCTTACGACTTTGCGCAGCATAAATTGGCGACGGCTTGTGTGGTCTTCTATGCCGAAGTAAGTCAATAGAACCACGGCCAAAAGATTAAACAGAGGAATGGTGAAAGCTAACATGACGGAGGCACAAGGCACAGCACTGTCGCCAAACAGCCGCAGCACAAGCGCATAACCAATTTGCAGGAAATTGCTGCGGAAAATGGTGTGAATGACAGAACTGCAGCTTCCTCGGTCGTGAATAAAACGTGGGGCGATAAACCATGAAAGAAAGTAGATGACTAAAATACTGCATATTCCGTACAGGACAAAGGAAATGTCAAATCCTGAGAAAAAATCACTGCTTTGTATGTTATAAAACAACATAATAGGCAGAAGGGCTTGAAAGCAAAGTTGGTTCAGGCCGGAGATAAGATTTTCTCCAAACAGCCCCACCCGCTTGAGAATGTATCCCAAGAGGACAGTCAATATCACGGGGGCGATACCATTTAGGCTGAATAGCAGGACGTCCATGTAACGTCACCTCCTCTCAACAAGTATACATGAAAAATATTTGATTGTAAAGGAAAAAGAAATATAAGAGCGTGAAGAGGGATGCCATGGAAGCATAAACGGACGGTTTTGTGTAATAAGACAAAGATATATGCAAAAATATGTCAAAAACGACGGCGAGAAAAGACTTGAAATTTTGCAAAATTAAGAATACAATGAAAATACATTGAGGACGAGTGCTGCTGCTTGCCCGCGAGATCCCCATCGGTTTGCTTTGCCCGTGATCTATTGTAATTATGTTATGTAATTCAGCGCTGCTCTCAGTCTCGGGAGACGGTGCAAGGCACAAAACAAATCAACTTGAGGAGGAAGAACATGAAATTGAAAAAAATGGTAGCTCTGCTGCTGGCACTGTTGCTGGCTATGTCACTTCTGACTGCCTGCGGTAAGACCGACAACACAAAGAGCGACGGTGACGGCAAGGTCACAGTCAACGAAAACGGCGAGTGGATGCCCAGCGGAAGCGTGACACTGCTGGTGGGCTGGGATGCCGGCGGCGGTCTGGATACGCTGGCGCGTGCGCTTGCTCCCGCGCTGGGTGAGTATCTGGGCGTCGATGTGGTCGTCAATAATATGCCCGGTGCCAACGGCGCTGTGGCGGTGGAATACCTGCTGAAGAAGCCAGCGGATGGGCAGATGGTTTTCCTGTATAGCTCCAGCCATGCAGCTTATCCCGCCACCGGCGTCTCTGACGCTACCTATGAGCAGCTTCAGATGCTGCAGATCTGTCAGGGAGCTTATCCTACCCTGAGCGTTCCTGCAAGCTCTGATATCAAGGACATGAACGACCTGATCGCGGCCATCAAAGCTGGCGGCACCGTGGCTGCTAATGCAGGTATTGGATCTATCTGGCATGTTCCCCAGATCGTCATTGTCAATGGCGTGGGCGGTTCCTGCAACTATGCGCCCTATGACAGCGGTAAGTCCACAGCTCTGGCCATTGCGCAGGGCGAGGTCGACTGGGGCGTCAGCGATCTGAAGGAGTGCGCCGAGTTTGCCAAGGATGGCATGATCAGACCTCTGGCGGTTTGCGGCAGCGAGGCGGTCGAACTGGATGGCTATGGTACGATTCCTGCCGTAACCGACTATCTTCCTGAACTGGCTGATGTGTTGGAGGCGGCTGTCAACTACCGCGGAATCGGTATCAAGCGTGGGGCAGATCAGGCGGTGCTGGACACCTGGTACAAGGCATTGGCTTATGCTATGGAGTCTCAGGAATTCCTGGATGTGTGTGAGAGCACCAATACACCGATTCTGAATATTGGCGGCGAAGCTGCTGATGAGATGAGCATTCTGGCGACCAAGACGATTTCCTGGATGGTATATGATGCAGGCGCAGGCGCTCGCAGTCCGGAAGAAGTCGGTGTACCGCGTCCCTGAATTGTGTAAGTGGTCAGATACACTCCCGCAAATGGTTTATTGAGTAGCCGGAGCGATCCGGCTATTCAATAAACAACCGCTGCCTCTGGCGGCAGCACAGAAACGCAACAGCTCCGCTGCGGCAAACAGCGGAGCGGAAAGGACATGTATGAGATCCAACGGAAACAGCAAGGACTTGTGGATCGGTGTATTTCTACTGGTCATAGGTGCTGCTTCACTGTATATCGCGACGACTACTCGCAGGTTTCAGGAATTTATTTTAAGTGCCGGCATGATGCCCATGATCCTGTCTATCGTTCTGGTGCTGCTGAGTATTGGCTTGATCGTGAGGAGCTGGAAGGCTGGCGGGCGCTTTCGTGTAGAGCGCGGCTGCGATGAAAACGGGAATAAGCTGCCGTTGATTTCTCCCGAGGCTAAAAAGGTCCTCATAAACATCGCGGCTACGGCACTGCTGGTTTTTGTAGGTGTGCCCTACCTGGGATTTTTTATCTCCAGCGCGATCTTCATGTTGGCAGTGATCCTTACCTGCGCAAGAAATATCAAATGGTATTGGAGTCTTCTTATTACCGGGGCGACCATGGGCATTATCTATGTGGTGTTCGTGGTGTTGTTTAAGCTCCCCATCCGCTGAACAGGAAGGAGAGTAAAATATGGAATATATTCTGGAAGTTCTGAAGTATATGTTTTCCCTGCAGGGTATCCTGCTGCTGGTGGTCGGTGTGGCCGTGGGTATTCTTGGCGGCGCGATGCCGGGCATATCCAGTACAATGACTGTGGCGTTGATCTCCACGATGACCTATGGTATGGAGCCGCTGCCGGCCATCACGCTGCTGGCTGCCTGCGCGGTGGGCAGTACCTATGGCGGCAGTATTTCCGCCACTGTGCTGAATATCCCCGGCACACCGGCTTCCGCTGCTACAACTATGGAGGGAAATCCTCTGACCCGGCAGGGGCATGGATCTATGGCGCTGAGTATTAACGCCATTTCTTCCGCCTTCGGCAATACCGTCGGCGTGGTCCTGCTGCTCATTACCATGCCGGTGATGACGGCTATCTCCATGAAGTTCGGTACACAGGAGATGTTCTGGTTCGCTATTTTCGGCGTGGTCATCTGTGCCCAGCTTTCTAAGGGCGATTTTATCAAGGGCCTGATCGGTGCTGTTCTGGGTCTGTTGCTGGGCTGTGTGGGCCTTGACCCCATCTATGGCGTAGCCCGCTATACCTTTGGCAGCACCTATCTGGCAGATGGTATCCCCCTGATCCCGGCTATGGTGGGCGTGTTCGGTATGTCTGAGGTGTTCAAAATGTTGACAGACCCCTCTATAGAGCCAGTTACAGTCAAGCAGACAAAATTTTTCGAGTTCAAGGAGTTTTGGAAATATAAGTGGACCGCTCTGCGCGTATCCATTATGGGTTTCCTGATCGGTGCAATTCCCGGCGTGGGTTCCAACGTAGCCAGTTGGGTGGGCTACGATCATGCTAAATCCTCCAGTAAGCACCCTGAACGGTTTGGCAACGGCGCGGTGGATGGCCTGGTGGGCAGTGAGGCGGCCAACAACGCCTGCGTCCCCGGTACGTATGCACCACTGCTGTCGCTGGGTGTTCCCGGTGATGGTGTTACCGCTATCGTTCTGGGCGTGTTGATCATGCAGGGTGTGCAGCCGGGGCCAACGTTTATCTCCAAAAATCCTTCCTGGCTGTATCAGATCGCGCTGGCGATGTTCCTGGCGGGTATTGTATTCCTGATCTTGGGCGTGTTCGTGGGCCGCGGCATCATTAAAATGCTTGGTGCACCTATGCCGGTCATTATGGCTATCGTAACGATCCTTTGCATTGTGGGTTCTTATGGCTATAATAACCGCATTCAGGATGTGTATCTGATGTTCTTCTTTGGCCTCCTGGGGTATTTGATGAGCAAATTCAAATTCCCGAGCGCACCATTGATCTTGGGCATTATTCTGGGCGGCAGTATGGTGGATAAAAATCTCCGCCGCGGTCTGGTTACGGCTAAGATGGATTTTACCGTGTTTCTGACCCGCCCTATCTGCATTGTCATGATTATCTTGATCCTGTTCCTGCTGTTCCAGGGCTTTGTCCGCCCGGCACTGAAGCGCCGTAGGGAACAGAAAGATGCAGCATCGGGAGAGTAAGATAAAAAGAAATACATGATCTGTCGCTGTTCAGCGTGCGACTGCAGTATTGGCTGTGGTGCAGATCATGTTTTCTTAAACACCTTAATGTATACAACAAAAATTCTTTCAAAAAAGGAGATACGTACAATGTCCAGAAAGACCTATAAAAAAGAAGTCATGGGCGAGACCTGGTACACCACAGACTATCCCCACATTGTGTTTGAGGACTCTCCTGCAGGCCGCCTGAAAAAAGAGGTCTGGGAGGCCAGTATCGAGGAAATTGATAAGATACTGGAAGAATATGAGCTGCCCAGTGAGTCTGAACTGGGCAAGGCCGGTTGTTACATCCAAAATACTCCGCGGCATATTGCCATGGCGAAGCGTCGGAAGAACGATGTGGTGCTGATCCCCATCGGGACAACGGAAAACCATGGTATGCACAATCCCTCCGGATTGGACACCTATATGGTCACCCAGATCTGCGAGGGTGTCCGTCGCTATACAGCCAAGAAAGGCTTCGAGGTTTCTCTGGCGCTGCCGCCCTTGAACTACGGTGGTCATCCGTATCACCATGTGGCCATGCCCGGCACATATATGGTGACGGAGGAGGTCGTCCGTGAAACACTGATCTACATGATGCTGGGACTGTGGGATGACGGTTATCGCAAGTTTATTCTTGTCAATAACCACGGCCACAAGTGGATGCTGGAGTCCGCCGTTCAGGAGTTCTTCAAGCGCTATCAGCTTCCGGCCATCGTTTCTGAGTTGGAGTGGCATCGAGCCATCCGTGAGTTCTGGATCCCCATTGACGAACCGGATTCTCTGACCACTCATTTTGTCCACGCGGATGAGGCGGAGACGGCCGTTGCCAATTTCTTGTTCGGAGATATGGTGGATATGAGCGTGTGCGTGGATTCCCAGCCCGTTAGCGTGGCGCTGAAGAAGCACTACGACACCTCGGTGGACTCCTATGGCAGACCTCATACCTGGTCCGAGGGCGAGGGACAAAATCTCATCGAGCGCTGGGGTACACCGGAGGGCGTGGTTGGATATCCCAGTCGTGGTGATGCGTATAAGGCCAAGCGTCCTATTGCGGCCATCTGCAAATACATCACGCTGATGATCGAGGACATGCTGGAGAATTATCCTGCCGGAACTGCGCCGGTAGAGGGCTTTACCACCCGGCCTGCATCTGAGGTAGCCGGGTGCTTCAAAGAACCGCTTAGCGAGGGCTGGGTATCTGTGCATGAGCTGCCCAAGCGGGGTATTTTTAACCGCTGACATAGCCGCAGAATAGCATATATCACTCCTGTTAGCGGGCTATTCACGCAATAGGGCCTGCCGTATAGGTCGGCAGGCCCTGTTCTTATAGCTTCGAATATCGGAAGAAACGGAGGAACGACAGTATGAACGAAGCAGTTTTGCGCCAGACGCAGCAGTATTCAGCCGCCATTCATATGGAGGTGTGCAAGATGATCTCGGGGCTTCCCAATGGTCATTTGGGAGGTTCACTGTCTATTGCGGATGCGTTGGCGGTGTTATATCAGAGTCACTTGCGTTATCGTGCAGGCGAACCCGACTGGGCGGGCCGCGACTGGGTGGTTATGTCCAAGGGTCACTGCGGGCCGGCACTTTACGCAGCGCTGGCATTGAAGGGCTTTTTCCCTGTAGAGCAGCTGGCCACGCTGAATACACCCCATACAGATCTGCCAAGTCATTGCGATCGAAATCATACACCAGGAATCGATATGACTACCGGTTCACTGGGGCAGGGCGCATCAACGGCGGCTGGTGCAGCGCTGGGCCTTAAGATGGATGGCGCAGATAGCCGCGTCTATCTTATTTTGGGCGACGGCGAATTGGATGAAGGTCAGGTTTGGGAGTTGGCCCTTTTTGCGGCGACTCGCCATCTGGACAACCTGATTGCACTAGTGGACTTCAATAAATTGCAGATCGATGGGCGTACCGACACGGATGCAGTGTGCAATTTGGGTGATATTGCGGCAAAATTTGCCAGCTTCGGCTGGTATGCGCAGAGGGTAAACGGACATGACTTACAGGCTGTGGATGCAGCTTTGAGCAAAGCAGAAAAAAATAGAGGCACACCGAGTGTTATCGTACTGGACACGATAAAGGGGCACGGATGGAGCGGCAGCGAAGGGCAGGTTGGCAGCCACAGTCGAGGGCTGTCCGCAGAGGAACTGGCAAACGCGCTGGAGGAGATCCGTCGGCGCTACAATGTGCAGTAAGGAGGGAAGAACGCGATGAATGAGATCGTATTAGCGTCCCGAATTGGAGAAAAAGACACAGTTGAAATGCGTAAAGCGTACTGCAAGTGCATGATGAAACTGGCGGAACACGATCCCCGGATCGTGGCGTTGGATGCGGATCTGATGTCCGCCATGGGAATGAAGCCCTTTGCGGAGAAATATCCTAAACGAATGGTGGATTGCGGCATTCAGGAAGCGAACATGATCGGTGTTGCTTCCGGTTTGGCGGTGCAGGGGAAAATACCTTTTGCCCATACGTTTGCACCGTTCTGCACCCGCCGCGCGTGCGACCAGATATTCCTGTCCGCCGCATATAATCGGGCCAATGTCAAGATAGTTGGTTCTGATCCCGGCATTACAGCGGCCTATAACGGAGGAACGCATATGCCCTTTGAGGATATGGGCATCATGCGGGGTATACCCACTATGACAGTGATAGAGCCTACGGATATTGCCATGCTGGAGAGCATTCTTCCGCAGATGGCCTACACGGAAGGCGTCATGTATATGCGCCTTGTGCGCAAGGATGTGAAAAAGGTTTACGAGACGGGCTCAAAATTTGAAATCGGCAAGGCGGCATTGCTCCATCCGGGGCGAGATGTGATGATCATTGCCAGCGGATATTGCGTATCTGAGGCACTGACAGCGATGGAGATGCTGCGGCAGGAGGGGATCGAGGCTGGTGTAATGGATATGTTCACCTGGAAGCCTTTAGATGAGGAGACAGTATTGGATGCGGCCCATACGTGTGGGGCAATAGTTACAGCGGAAAATCATAATGTGATCAACGGATTGGGAAGCGCTGTAGCGGAGGTGCTGGTGCAAAACTGCCCCGTACCCGTGGAAATGGTGGGTGTCAAAGACGAATTCGGCGAGGTTGGTCCAGTGAGCTATCTCCGGGAACGCTTTGGGCTGACGGCAGAGAGCATTGCAGCGGCTGCTCGGCGCGCCATCGCTCGGAAGATAAAGTGAGGGGAGTGAGGATATGGAACAGATCATATTTAAGCCATCGCTGCACAAGTACGGGACGTGCAAAGAGTTTGCGGAAGGGTTTCAACTCAAAGAGACGGATCTGATCCTGACAAACAAGTACATCTACGAGCCGTATTTCGGGGAGTTGGACTTGCCGTGCCATGTGGTGTATCAGGAGCAGTACGGCATGGGCGAGCCCAGCGACGTCATGGCGGAGGCCATCCTGAAGGACATTAGCGGACTGCATTACGAGCGTATCATCGCCATCGGCGGCGGTACCATCATTGACCTGGCCAAGGTATTCGCCGTGGCGGATACGCAGGATATGGATGAGTTGTACGCCCTTATGCCCGCGCTGAACAAGGCCCACGAGCTGGTCATCATCCCCACCACCTGCGGCACCGGCAGCGAGGTGACCAACATCGCCGTGCTGAACCGCACCCGCATGGGCACAAAGATGGGCATGGTGGCCCCCACCATGTACGCCGATTCCGCCGTCCTGATCCCCGAGTTGCTGGAAGGCCTGCCTCTGAAGGTGTTCGCCACCAGCTCCATCGACGCACTGGTTCACGCGATGGAATCCGCCCTGTCCCCCAAGGCCACGGCCTATACGAAGCTGTTCAGCTATAAGGCCATCGAGATGATCGTTCGGGGCTATCAGCACATCGCTGCCAATGGTGCGGACAGCCGCAAGGCGCTGATGGACGAGTTCCTCACCGCCTCCAATTTTGCTGGCCTTGCCTTCGGAACTGCCGGCTGCGGTACGGTACACGCTATGGCCTATCCTCTGGGCGGCCAGTACCATGTGGCCCACGGCGAGAGCAACTACGCCATCTTCACCGGTGTAATGAAAGAATACATGCGCCATAAGGGGGACGGCGAGATCGCCGTGATGAACGCCTATCTGGCCAGTCTGCTGGGCTGCGGCACGGATGCGGTCTATGAAACGCTGGAGGATCTGCTGGACAAGGTCCTGCCCAAGAAGGCCCTGCGGGAGTATGGCACGAAGCAGGAGGATCTGCCTGAGTGGGCCAAGTCCGTTATCAACAACCAGCAGCGTCTGCTGAAGAACAGCTTTATCCCCATGACCGAAGAGCTGATCCTGAAGATCTATCAGGATCTCTATTGATATAAAAGGAGGAAATCATCATGGCACTTATGACAGGCGAGCAGTATATCGAATCCATCAAGAAGATCAATATGCAGGTCTATATGTTCGGCAAGAAGATTGAAGATCCCACCGAAGACCCCATCCTGCGTCCGTCCCTGAACTCTGTCCGTATGACCTATGATCTGGCGCAGATGCCGGCTTATCAGGACCTGATGACCGTGGTCTCCCCCTATACCGGAGAGCGGGTCAACCGTTTCACCCATATTCATCAGTCTACTGACGACCTGCGCAATAAGGTGAAGATGCAGCGTCTGTGCGGTCAGATGACCGCCGCCTGCTTCCAGCGCTGCGTGGGTATGGATGCCTTCAACGCCGTGTTCTCCACCACCTATGAGGTTGATGAGAAGTACGGCACCAACTACCACGAGAATTTTAAGAAGTTCATGACCTACTGCCAGGAGAAAGATCTGACCATCGACGGCGCCATGACCGACCCCAAGGGCGACCGCAGCAAGGCACCTCACGCGCAGGATGACCCCGACTTGTTTCTGCGGGTGGTGGAGCGTCGTCCCGACGGTATCGTGGTTCGCGGTGCCAAGGCACATCAGACCGGCATCCTGAACTCTCACGAGGTCATTGTGATGCCCACCATCGCCATGAGCCCCGAGGATAAGGACTATGCCGTTTCCTTCGCCGTCCCGCTGGACGCCCCTGGCCTGTTCCTGATCGTAGGTCGTCAGAGCTGCGATACCCGCAAGCTGGAAAACACCGAGATGGACGTGGGCAACGCTGAGTTCGGCGGTGTGGAGGCACTCACTGTGTTCGACAATGTGTTCGTTCCCAATGACCGCATTTTCCTCAACGGCGAGACGGAGTTCGCCGGTATGCTGGTGGAGCGCTTTGCGGGCTATCACCGCCAAAGTTACGGCGGCTGCAAGGTGGGCGTGGGCGACGTGCTGATCGGAGCTGCTGCCGTGGCCGCCGACTATAACGGCGCTGCCAAGGCCAGCCACATCAAGGACAAGCTCATCGAGATGACCCATCTCAACGAGACGCTGTACTGCTGCGGCATCGCCTGCTCCTCCGAGGGCCATCCCACCAAGAGCGGCAACTACATGATCGACCTGCTGCTGGCCAACGTCTGCAAGCAGAATGTGACCCGCTTCCCCTATGAGATCACCCGTCTGGCCGAGGATATCGCGGGCGGTCTGGTGGTCACCGCGCCCTCCGAGGCGGACCTGCGCGACCCGAAGATCGGGCCTTATGTGGACAAGTACTTCAAGGGCGTGGGCACCGTGTCCACGGAGAACCGCCTGCGGATCCTGCGCCTCATCGAGAACCTGTGCCTGGGCACCGCAGCGGTGGGCTACCGCACCGAATCCCTGCACGGCGCCGGTTCTCCCCAGGCCCAGCGCATCATGATCTCCCGTCAGGGCAATCTGGCCCACAAGAAGGAGCTGGCCAAGAAGATCGCGCACATCAGCGAGTAAATACGGCGCAGAATACAGAAGGATGGAAAATTTGCAGACAAGGATCGAGTCAGTCATAGACGAAAAGCTGCGCCCACAGCTGCTGCTCCACGGCGGCGGCATGGAGACGGTGCGTCTGGAGGGCGGCCGGTATGTGTTCCGGCTCACCGGCCAGTGCGCCGGCTGCCCCAGCGCGTATCTCACCACGGAGGAGGTCATCCGCAGCACGCTGCTGTCGGAGGTGCCGGAGCTGTGCGAGGTGGTGCTGGAGCAGCAGGTCAGCGACGAGCTGCTGGCGCAGGCCAGAAGGCTGCTGTACCACCATGCGTAAGCAGATCGCTGTTTACTACTGCGGCGGCTGCAATCCTCGATATGACCGGGTAGGCGCAGTCCGCACACTGATGGTGCAGTTCCCGGAATTAACTTTCGTATTGCCGGACGAGCCGCCCTATGACGGATGCCTGGCTGTGTGTGGCTGCACCGCGGAGTGTGCGCTGCAGCGGATGTCAGGTACGCTACCCATGTGTACTATACGGGGCACAGGGGATCTGGCAGCAGCCCGACGTTGGCTGCAGGTTCTTGAAACTACATAAGGAGATAAGATGTATGAGTTGGGAAGAAATCTATCGTTCACGACTAACCACAGCAGAGGAAGCCGTTACACATATTAAGTCCGGAGACCGTGTGGTGCTGGGTCATGCCGCCGGCGAGCCTACCTGCCTGATTGACGCCATGGTGCGTAACGCGGCGGCATACCGCAATGTGGAGATCGACCACATGCTGGTGCTGGGAGACTGCGCCTACTGCCGTCCGGAATATGCGGAAAACTTTCGTCACAACGCGCTGTTTGTGAGCCCACCGGCCCGTGAGGCCGTGGAGAATGGACGGGCCGACTATACACCTACTTTCTTTTACCGTGCGCCCCGTTTGTTTGAGACGACGCTGCCGGTGGATGTGGCGCTGGTGCAGGTGACGCCGCCGGATGAGAATGGCATCTGTTCACTGGGAATCTCCGTGGACTATACACTGGCCGCAGTAAAGAATGCGAAGCTGGTCATCGCGCAGGTCAACGACCAGATGCCCCGAACCTGCGGTGGTGGCAATGTACGGGTGGAGGACATTGACCTCTTCGTGAAATACTCCAGCCCAATTTTGGAGTTGACACCCCCGAAGATTGGCCCTGTGGAGGAGGCCATCGGCAATTACTGCGCCTCGCTGATTAACGACGGCGACACCTTGCAGCTGGGCATCGGCGCTATCCCTGACGCGGTGCTGTCTTTTCTGCGGCATAAGAAAAATCTGGGCATCCACTCCGAGATGTTCTCAGACGGAGTGGTAGACCTGATGGAACGCGGCGTGATCAACAACAGCCGCAAGACGCTGCATCATGGCGTCAGTGTAGCCAACTTCCTCATGGGGACTAAGCGACTGTATGACTTTATTGACAACAACCCGCAGGTAGAGATATACCCAGTAGAGCATGTGAACGATCCGGTGGTCATTGCACAGAACGACAACATGGTGTGCATCAATTCCTGCGTGCAGGTGGATCTCATGGGACAGGTGGCCTCCGAGAGCGTGGGTCTGCGCCAGATCTCCGGCGTAGGCGGGCAGGTGGACTTCGTCCGCGGCGCGGCTATGAGCAAAAACGGCCGCTCCATCATGGCCATGCCCTCCACCGTCAAGGGAAAGGCCTCCAAAATCGTTCCGGTGCTGGACGAGGGCAGCGCCGTCACCACCTCCCGCAACGACGTGGACTATGTGGTCACGGAGTACGGTGTGGCGCACCTGACCGGACGTACCTTGCGGCAGCGCGCCCGCGCACTGATCGAGATCGCCCATCCCAATTTCCGCCAGGAATTGATGAAGGCTTATAAAAGCCACTTTCACGAGTAGCATTTGTGAGTTGTCTACATTGCTTCGATAGACATTCGTGTAAAAAACCGAGAAGGCCATCGGCAAATAGCCGAGGGCCTTCTCGGGTTTTTATATCTCAATATCTCAGAATATCCCGAAGCCGGTAAAACGCGCCTGTGATCTTGCCCATTCACTGGCTGGCGGAGACGGTCCGCTCCGGGTCGTCGATGAAAAATGCCGTGCCCTTGCTGTCCAGCAGGGTCAGCGCCGCAGACAGCAGCAGCGTCGTGTGGGATGCGGGGTTGTCCAGCGGAACGGCGAAGTCCTCCTGCATTTTGTGGATGCGGTACAGCACCGTGTTCCGGTGGGTAAACAGCGCCGCGCAGGTGTCTTTTAAGGATCGTCCGCAGGTCAGATAGTAATAAAGCGTCTCGCAGTACTGGCTGCCCTTCTCCCTGTCGCACGCCGCGAGGGCCTTGACCTGAGGCAGGATCAGGCTCTTGTACCGCCGGGCAGCGGTCAGCATTAGCGATGTACGCAGTTGCTCCACATGATAGACGCTGCCGCCGCGGAAGTCGGCATCCGTGACCAAGTCCAGTGCCTCGTGGGCGGTGCGGTACAGAGCGGGTAGGTCGTAGAGATCTGTTATCGGCTCGGAAATGACCACCTTCAGGTGGAACTCCTCCGCAAGCGCGTCAAAGCCGGCGGGCTCATATCCCTCATTCAGAAACAGAATGGCATCGCCCTGATAGAGAAACGGGTGGGAGGCATAAAACCGGTAGGTCAGCTCGTCCTTCAGCTGGCTCTTGCCCGGATACAGGGCGTGATACGCCGCCAGGTCGATCAGGGCAAAGGCGGCGGGGTGGAAATCCGCCAGATAGGTGCTGGAGGCCTGCAGGCGGAAATAGGCCGCCGAGGGGAAGCCGCCGTCCAGCAGGTGCATCAATATCTCCTCCGCCGTGCCGAAAGGCTTGTCCTGGCGGCTGGCCTCCACAAACAGCTGCTTGGCCAGCACCGTTTCCACCGTGCGGAACGTCTCCGCCGGAATATCCGCCAGATGGCCGCCGATGTCCACGCAGATCAGATAGCCCAGCCGCACGCCGGTGCTGATCAGGGGCGCGAAGCGGCGGCGACGGGTGCTGTCCGCCACCTCCACATAGTCCGGCGCTCCGGCGGACAGGGCCGGACTTCTGCTGATGATGGCGCCCGCCTCGTAGGTGATGACGCCCTGCTGTACGGCGCGGTCAAACAGAGGATCGGAAAAGTCCGGCGGCGCATAATGGGCCGCCACGCGGAACGCATCGTCAATGACCATCAGGGGACAGTCCAGCAGCTCGCCCGCGTCGGCGGTCAGCCGCGCAAGGTCGTCCTGGACAAAGAAATCCGCCAGCAATGCCGCTGTATCCTGCATAAAAGCACCTCTTTCCTGATTGTACGCTCCGCACAATTTGCTTGCCAAAGATTATACTTCTGTTCTCTTGCAAAAACAAGGAAAATGCGTAAAATGGCAGCATAAAGAAAAAGCGCAAAGGAGCGTAAGATCATGGAAACAAAGAAGAACATCAATATCTGGAAATCGCTGCAGAAGGTGCCTGCGGGCACGATGTTCGTGCCGCTGATCATTGGTGCGGTCATCACAACGATCTGCCAGGGTATTTTTGATTTTGATCTGTGGGGCACGCTGGGCAATCCTATGAAGGATATGTTCTCCTCCTCCGGACAGATGCTGATCATCGGCCTGATGCTGTTCTGCACCGGCACGCAGCTGAAGCTGTCGGATATGGCGGATGCCCTGCACCGGGGCGTGTTGCTGATCCTGGTGCGGCTGGGCGTGGCCTACGGACTGTGCGCCCTATTCTATGCCCTGTTCGGCTACGAGGGCTTTCTGGGCATCTCTTTCCTGGCCTTTGTGTGCGCCGTCACCAGCGCCAACGCGGCGCTGTATATGGGCATCATCTCCCCCTTCGGTGACAAGGCGGATAAGGCCAGCTTCGGTATCATGCTGATCTGCTCCATGCCCCTGCTGCCGCTGCTGTTCCTGGGCTTCTATGGTGAGGCCGGCTTCGGCGAGGCGCAGATCATGCAGATCATCTCTCTGATCATCCCCTTCATCCTGGGCATGGTGCTGGGCAACATGGATATGGATATCCGCAAGGTGTTTGCCGGCGGCAATGCCATTATCCTTCCCTTCCTGGGCTTTGAGTTCGGCTCGACCATCAACCTTATCGACGCGGTGAAAATGCTGCCCCAGGGCCTGCTGATGAGCGTCATCTACTTCATCATCGTCATCACCCCATCCTATATCTTCGAGCGCACGGTGCTGCACCGTCCCGGCTACGCCTCCGTGGCCAGCGGTTCGCTGGCCGGTGTGGCGCTGGTGATTCCCAGCATGGCGGCAGCCTCCAACACGGCTTTTGAGCCGTATGTGACCTCCACCGTGGCCATCCTGGCCTTTGTGCTGGCAGTGACCAACATCCTGTGCCCCTTCATGGTGAAGTTCATCCTCACTAAGCATCCCGCCGACGAGCAGCTTGGGCAGGATACCCGCAAGCTGGCAGACGCTAAGCAATAACTATTTGAAATAACCATCTGATCCTCTATACCGATTTGCAAAAAGGAGTGTGTACATATGAAAACACTGATCCAGGCGTCCACACTGAACGCATTGATGCTGGGAAATTTTGATGAGACCGTCAGCGTGAAGGATTTCCTTCACCATGCCGACACCGGTATCGGCACTTACACCGGGCTGGATGGCGAGGCCATTTTTGAGGACGGCGTGGCCTACAAGGCCACCGCGGACGGCAAGGTGGTCGTCATGAGACCGGAGGACGGCGTGGCCTTCGGCACAGTGGTCAAGTTTGATGAGAGCGTGCCCGCCGTGGAGCTGCGGGACATCGCGGACATTGAAGGTATGAAGAAGGCGTTAGCACCTTATGTGGCAGGCAACCAGAACATCTTTTACATGATCAAGGCCACCGGCGAGTTCAAGACTATGCACGTCCGCAGCTGCTTCGCCTGCCAGAAGCCCTATCCCACCCTGTCCGAGGTGGCCAAGAACCAGCGGGAGTTCCACTTCGCCAACACCTACGGCACGGTTATCGCCGTCTGGTGTCCCCGGTATGTGAACGGCATCAACCTGCCGGGCTGGCATTTCCACTACCTCAGCGGCGACAAGACACAGGGCGGCCACATTCTGGGCCTGTCCGCCGATCACCTGACGGTGAAGGTCAACCAGATCGAGCGCTTCGACCTGACGCTGCCCCGCAATCCGGAGTTTGCCCAGCGGGATCTGTGCGAGGATCTGAGCGCCAAGACCGCCGCCGTGGAGGGCGTGAAGAAGTGACTCGACGTTCTCCTGTGTATATGAAAAGGACTGGCACGCGAAATGCCACGGACTGATAACGAAGTATTAAACCAAACAATTTATCAGGTGTGGCAAAGGCAAATAAAATCACCGAAAGAAGCAGAAGCTTTGAAGTCGTGGTGGCGGACTTTATACAAAAATGAGCAAAAAGCGGAAGGGAGTGCGGCGATTTGCACTCCCTTCCGGCTTTTATTCGCTTATTCACGGTTTGTCCGTCTGCTCTTTTTCGCTCCGATCACTATTACAACGAGGAGGTTAGCCCCGCCGACAGTCAGCATGGTAAGCCACAGCGCAAGATGGGTGTTATCGCCGGTCTGCGGCGTGTCAGGCGTATCTGCGCCGCTGTGCGGCCGGCTGCCATACACATAAAAAGGGCTGCCGTTGGTGGTGAAGGTGAGGGAACCGGCGCCGGCCTTTCCCGTTTGGTCTGTTACCGTCCCGTCGGAGGCGACGGCGTATGCCGACGCTCCGGCCGGCGGAGCCTGCACCGTCACGGTCACGCCGTCGGCGCTGTGGGCTGTTCCGTTTTCATCCAGGAAAAAGATATGCAGCGCCGTTCGATCGTTCAGCTTGCCGTCCAGCAGGCTGTCCAGCCAATCCAGCGGTTCTTTTTCCGTGACCGGCTCAATGACCAGCTGCCAGCCGACATTTTGAATGCCGGAGACGGTCAGACTTGTGCCGTCCGGAAGCGTAACGGCGGCGGTGCCGTCCTCCTCCGGGGAGACGGCGCTCCAGGGAGTGTTCTCCACATACCTTGCTTTTACATCCACGGAGGTGTCCTCCGATTCTGCGGCAAAGGCCGTGACCGCACAGGACAGCAGAAGCAGACAGACGCAGAAAGTCGTAAGCAGTTTTCTCATGTTGCCCCTCCTATTGCCGTATTCAGGGTGACGGAACCGGCGCTGCGGTAGGTCTCCGGCTCATAGCCCATGATCTTCAGGCTGACTTTCGTCCCCGCGTCCGGCAGGGTGTTCAGCGCCACGGATTTGACATATTCGCCGGGCTTTATCAGCCCCGTTTCGCCAAGCACATTTCTGTTTTCGTCCAGCACGCGGAGCTTGATCCACACCTCGTTTTCGGCGGGATTCGTCAGATACACCACCGCTTCGTTGCCCTCTGTCATCACATTGCCGCAAACCGGAAAGCGATAAGTCATGCCCTCCTTGTAAGGGGAGGAATAACCAAGCTCCTGTGCCACCTCCGGCGTGCCGGAAACGGCATTCTGCTCAAAGGGCGGCGGAGTAAACTCAGCCGTTTTACGGCTCGGCAGGCACAGAGCAAGAACCATGGCAATCACAAGCACGGCAAGCACCGCCCCTAAAATCGGGACGGCTTTGCCGCGATTATTCACTTTTTCATCCGCTCCGTTTGCCATTGCATTTCCTCTTTATTTTGCCGTTACCGTCCAGATCGTGCCGTCGTCGGTCACATTGTAAATATCTGTATCAACATAGCTTGATACATCAAAGTTGTAGGTACCCGCAAGTGCTTTGGTCGTTTCGCCCACCCCCTGGTTGCTGAGACCGGCTCCGCTTAACATGCTCACACTGCCTGAAAGTGTCAGCGTACTGCTATGGTTCATAAGCGTAAAATGTACTTCTGAGTCAATTTGAAAACTGCAATTTGTTACATATGCGGAAGAATTATTGTTTAAATCTACTGCGGCAAAGTCACTGTGCACAGTGCAGTCCTCCAACACAAGTTCGGAACTGTATGCTTCAATGCCACAAGCCATTTGGTTGGATTCATCATTCCAAACAGTACCGTTCTTTATGGTTACCTTGCTGTTTGAATCAAGATGAATCACACCATTATAACAAGAACCGGAAAGCGTAAATCCGTTCAGGTCAAGGCTGTATTTTTTGCCGCTGATCTCCAGCTTAGTATTTTCGTCGAGAGCAATATCGTTTGCAAGCCGGAAAATGCCGCCGGAAGCCGCGGAATCCAGAAGTTCTTCCGCGGAAGAAATCGTAGTGCCCGTACTTACCGTCACGGTGATCGTACCGAGGCTTTTGTCTGCGTCGATGGCAGAGCCGCTGACGGAGAAAGCCGTTTCGTCCGTCGGGGCGTTTGAGAGCTCCGTTCCCTCTGCACTGTCGAGAACCAGCGCGGTTTTTGTAAAGCTGCCGTTCAGGCCGTCCACAGCGGTTGCGAAAGCGAAGCTCGCATTGACAGGCACGTTTGAGTGATTTGTCACCGTGATTTTCGGGTCGGTGCCGCTTGTTGCCGCCCAGCCACCCTCGGTCGGATTGTCGTATTGATGCGTAGAAGCGTTCCATGTACCTTTACTCCCGGCGGTGTAGGTAAAGTCCATATTATCCCACGCGATGTCAACGGAAATGACATCCGCCGCAGCTTCTGCGGCTTGGTATGTGCCGTTAACGGTAATGTCTGTGCCTTTTGTGCCGTCGTTCGTGTCTGTGTTCGCCGCAAACGCCGTTACGCTTGCAGATATTGCAAGCGCGAACGCGAAAGCTGATGCTAAAAATTTCTTCATTGTGTTTCCTCCTTAAATTATTTTGCCGTGACGGTCCAAGTTGTGCCGTCGTTGGTCACATTGTAAATATCCGCGTCAACATAGCTTCTCCCGTTTACGCTTTTGAAATCGACACGGTAACCTTGCCAACCTTCGTCAAATCTGTTTTATCGCTTGCCAGTGTGCCGTCGAGAGTAAGCGCAGTCTTACCGGTAAGAGAAGCATCCGTGGTTGCCTTTCCCTCTGCCGTGGGGAGCAATACACTGTTATTTGAAAATGTTCCGACAACGGTATTGTAGGCGTCATCGCTTGCATAGGCAAAGTCTGCCTTGATTCCCGTGTTGGAGTGGTTGGTGACGGTAATTTCATTGCCGGCTGCCGTCCAGGCGCCGCCGGTACTGACAATGTACTCGTGCTTTTCGGCGTCCCATGTCTTTGTGCCGCTGACGGTATATGTAAACTCCATTGCACCCCACGCAACATCTACATCATAAACCGTAGGGGTTTCAACGCTGTCTACATATTTTGCGTTTACACCAATTTCCTGTTTGCCGCCGGTTTCTGTAACGGTGGCTTCTGACGCAAATGCGGGTACGCAAAGGGAAAGCGAGAGGGCAAGCGACAGTGCAAATGCTGTGATTTTTCTCATAGTAAAAACTCCTTTATCTTTGAATTATGATTTCTGCTTTTGTACGGTTACGGTGATTTCCACCTTGGTATCCACCATGGCTTTTTCGCCACTGTCCGGGTCATAGCTCAAAATTTTGAATACCGCATCTTCGTTGTAAACGCCCTCGGAAAGCAGGTTTTCCGCTCCATCCAAAAGCGGAAGCTCTGTAACCTGATAGCCCGGTTTAATCAGCCCCGATTTTGCGATCGTCTGATCCTTAATTACAATCTCCAGCACGATATTCTGCGTGGATTTGTTCGGATTGGAATAGTTCAAATACGCCTTTTTGTCCGACAAATCAATGGTAGCCTTATCCTCGTATTGCAGGGAAATTGCTCCGCCGCCTGATGGGGCCTCCAACTTCGGCGAATCATCGTTTTCAATCACCTGTGCGTTCGGCTCTAATTTGTCCGGCGCATAGTCGGGAGATGTGGCGGGCGTTCTGAAAAACAGGGTCCATACCGTCACCGCAAGGCAGACGA
>CAKTOK010000022.1 GCA_934589835.1 uncultured Oscillospiraceae bacterium
ACCTTGCCGGAGGTATCGGGAACCTGCTTTACCGTAACGATGATTTTCATTTTACCTTTTACCTCCTCAATTACTTACCCAGCACGGCACGGGAGATGACCACCTTGTGGATCTCGCTGGTGCCCTCATAGATCTCCGTGATCTTGGCGTCGCGGTACATCCGCTCCAGCGGATAATCCTGCATATACCCGTAGCCGCCGTGGATCTGCAGCGCCAGATTCGTGACAAAGCGCGCATTCTCGGAGGCGTTGAGCTTGCACATGGCCGCTTCCTTGCTGAACGGCTTTCCGCTGTCGTGCAGATACGCCGCATAATACGTCAGCCACTTGGCCGCCTCGGTCTTTGTGGCCATATCCGCGACATACCATTGCAGGCCCTGCAGCGCGGCGATGGGCTTGCCGAACTGCACGCGCTCGTGCATATACTTCACGGTCAGATCCAGCGCGCCCTGAGCAATCCCGATGCTCTGGGCGCCCACGCCGATGCGGGCGCCGTCCAGCGCCTGCATGGCGATCTTGAAGCCCTGGCCCTCCTTGCCCAGCAGGTTTTCTCTGGGCACACGGCAGTCCTCAAAGATCAGCTCCGCCGTCTCGCTGCCCCGCAGGCCCATTTTGTTTTCCACCTTGCCCACGCTGAAGCCCGGCGTACCGGCCTCCACGATGATGGCAGACATACCCTTCAGCCCCGCGGCAGGGTTCGTCAGGGCAAATACCACCAGCACGCCGGCCCGGCTGCCGCCGGTAATAAAGCACTTGGTGCCGTTGAGCACATATTCGCCGGCGTCGGGGTCCAGGATCGCCGTGGTCTGGGCCTTGGCCGCATCGCTGCCGGCGCCCGGCTCCGTCAGGGCAAAGGCGCCCAGCTCGCCGCCCTTTGTCAGGCGGGGCAGGTATTTTTGCTTCTGCGCCTCGGTGCCGTGCCGGGCGATGGCCTGCGGCGCGATCAGATGGATCGACAGCGTGGCGGCGGACGCCATGCATTTCTTGGCAAACTCGGACACGGCGATGACCTCCTCCGTCATGCCGCCGCCCACGCCGCCGTACTCCTTGGGAACGCCGATGCCCGTGTAGCCGTAGTGCGCCATCTGCTTGAAATTCTCCACAGGGAAGGTGTGCGCCGCGTCAAGCTCTGCCGCAGCAGGCTCCAAAACATTCTCCGCAAACTGCCGTGCCGCCTTTTGCAGCAGCTCCTGCGTCCTGGTCAATGCAAAATCCATGTTCGTAGTCCTTTCTGTTCGATGTTATCTCCATTCAAAAACGCCGCGATTCAGCACGGGTTTTCCTGTTTTCAAATTCATCAGGCGGAAGTACGCCTGTTTTTCATCTGTGCGCCACAGCTCCAGCCGCACCGGTGTGTCGGGATACAGTACGCTGCTCATCTGTGCGGCCATCCGGCTCATACGCTCCGGCTCGCCGGGGATCAGCGCCGCGATCGCCATGCGGCAGGCAAAGCCGAAGGAGCACAGGCCCTGCATAAAGGAGGATTCAAAGCCCATTTTCCGGGCATATTCCGGATCGACGTGGACCAGATTGGTGTCGCCCGTCAGCCGGTACAGGAGGTTTTGCACCGGACTGATGTAATCATCCATCTCGATGTCCGGCTCTCGCTCCGGTATGACCACCGGACTCTTGGGCATGGGGGGGCCTCCGAAGCCGCCGGCCTCATGGAAGAAGGTAGTGGAATAGTTGGTGCATACGGCGTTGCCCGCCTCGTCACGGACCTCCACTCTGGTTTTGACCACGGCGCCCTTCCCCTCGCCGCGGTCATACACATCGGTGATCACATCCCGATACTGAAAGGTGCCCTTGATCGGGTCGATGGGGCGGTGCATGATGATCTCATGATCCATATTCAAAAAGGAGATCGTGGGCTTGATGATGTCGTTGGCGAGCATGGACGCAGGCAGCGGCATCCACTGATACGGCCGGACATTCACCGTTCCCCAATAGGGGACGGTCCCGTAGGTCGGCAGCGCCTTGAGTTGCTTTTCATAGGTGTACAGCAGATCCTCCGCCTTGGCGCCCACGGCCAGGGCGTACAGCACCACATCCCGCCAGTTGTATTCCATATACCGCGGCTCTGTCCGCATTCCTACTAATTGTGTCAGATCGACTCGTTCCATGGTCAGTCCCTTTCTATCCTTGTTTTCGGAAACGGGCGTATCGGCCTTGGCCGATACGCCCGTTTCCCACAGGCGCAGCTTTCTTGCGTCTATGTCACTTCTCCGCCGCCAGCTTCTTGTAGTAGGCCAGCCGCTCCATGGCGTCCTTCTCCGTTTTCTCCAGCAGGCCCTCCGCTTCATCGGGGAAGGCCTTCAGCAGAGAGGCAAAACGAACCTCGTTCATCAGGAACTCGCGGAAGGACATCGTGGGCTCCTTGGAATCCAGCGTAAAGGGATTCTTCCCGCTGCCCACCAGACGGGGATCATAGCGATACAGCGCCCAATACCCGCAGTCGACGGCGTGCTTGGCCTCCATCTGGCTCAGCCCCATGCCGGTCTTGATGCCGTGGTTGATGCAGGGGCAGTATGCGATGACGATGGAGGGGCCGGGATAGGCCTCCGCCTCCGCCAGCGCCTTCAGCGTCTGCGCCTTGTCGGCGCCGATGCACACCTGCGCCACATAGATGTAGCCGTAGGTCATAAAGATCCGTCCCAGATCCTTCTTCTTCGTGCGCTTGCCGCTGGCCGCAAACTTGGCAATGGCCGCCGTGGGCGTTGCCTTGGACGCCTGTCCGCCGGTGTTGGAGTATACCTCGGTATCCAGCACCAGCACGTTGATGTTCTCGCCGGCGGCCAGCGCGTGATCCAAGCCGCCGTAGCCGATGTCGTAGGACCAGCCATCGCCGCCGATGAGCCACTGGGAACGCTTGGGCAGGTAATCCCTGTTTTCGTACAGGTCAGCGAGAAGCTCGTTCTTGTCCTTGACAGGCTCCAGCGCGGCAATGACGCGCTCCGCCCGCTCCCGGGTGCCCTCGGACACCATCTGGTTGTCCAGCCAATCGGTCAGCGCCGCGTCCAGCTCACTGCTGGCGTGCAGCGCCAGGATCTTGCCGGCGAGAGACGCCATCTCCTTCTGCACCTGACGGGTGCCCAGGAACATACCGAGGCCGAACTCACCGGTATCCTCAAACAGGGAGCTGTTCCATGCCGGTCCGTGGCCCTTTTCATCCTTGCAGTACGGTGCGGAGGGCACGCTGCCGGAGAACACATGGGCGCAGCCGGCAGAATTGGCGATCATCATCCGGTCGCCGAACAGCTGGGTCACCAGCTTGATGTAGGGGGTCTCGCCGCAGCCGGCGCAGGCGCCGGAGAACTCAAACAGAGGCTTTTCAAACTGGCTGCCCTTTACCGTAAGCTTGTTGAACGGGTTCTTCTTCTCCGGCAGCGCGGCCACATAATCCCAGCGGACGGCCTCATCCTGCTCCTGCTCCAGCAGGCGCATATCCAGCGCCTTTTCCTTGGCGGGGCACACGTTCACGCAGTTGCCGCAGCCGGTGCAGTCGTTGGGAGAGATGGCGATCCGGAACTGATACTCCTTGGCGCCGTTGGCGGGCTTGGTCACATAGCCGGCAGGCGCGGCAGCCGTCTCCTCCGGCGTGGTCAGCACAGGGCGGATGCAGCCGTGGGGGCACACGAAGGAGCACTGGTTGCACTGGATGCATTTTTCGGCGTCCCAGTGGGGCACGCGAATGGCCACGCCCCGCTTTTCATAAGCGGACGTGCCGGTGGGATAGGCGCCGTCCTGCACAGGCAGAAGCCCGCTGACGGGAATGCTGTCGCCCTCCATGCGATTCACCGGCTCCAGGAAGTTTCTGATGTAGTCCGGCACCGCCTTTTCCTCGGCGGCAGGCGCGTCCACGGCATCGGCCCATGCGGCGGGAACGGCCACCTCATGGAGTCCGGAAATACCCTGATCCACGGCATCGCAGTTCATCGCCACCACGTCGTCCCCCTTCTTGCCGTAGGTCGCGGCAATGGAGTCCTTCAGGTATTTCACAGCGTCCTGAATGGGAATGATGTCTGCCAGCTTGAAGAAGGCGGACTGCATGATCATATTGGTGCGGTTGCCCAGTCCCAGATTGCGGGCGATATCCACCGCGTCGATGGTATAGAAGCGAATGTGGTGCTGCGCCATGTAGCGCTTCATGGACGCGGGGAGATTCTGCTCCAGCGCCGCATCGTCCCACATGGTGTTCAGCAGGAAAGTGCCGTTGTCCTTCAGGCCGGCCAGCAGGTCGTACTTGTGGACATAGGACTGCTGGGAGCAGGAGATGAAGTCCGCCTTGTCGATCAGGTAGGTGGAGCGGATGGGCGTGTCGCCGAAGCGCAGGTGGGACACGGTCACGCCGCCGGACTTTTTGGAGTCGTAGGCAAAATAGGCCTGCGCGTACTTGTCCGTGTTATCGCCGATGATCTTCACAGCGCTCTTGTTGGCGCCCACCGTACCGTCGGAGCCGAGGCCCCAGAACTTGCAGGCGGTGGTGCCTGCGTGGTCGATGGTCAGATCCGGCACAGCGGGCAGGTTGCTGTCGTACATATCATCCACGATGCCCACAGTGAAATGATCCTTGGGACACGCCGCCTTCATGTTTTCAAACACCTGATAGATGTGGTAGGGGCGAATGTCCTTGCCGCCCACGCCGATACGGCCGCCCACCACAACGGGCTGGTGCTCTCTGCCGTAGAAGGCCGTCTTTACATCCATGTACAGCGGCTCGGCCTGAGCGTTGATCTCCTTCACGCGATCCAGCGCCGTAATGACCTTCACGGTCTTGGGGATATACTTGAAGAAATGCTCCAGCGAGAAGGGGCGGTACAGGTGCACGGTCAGCAGGCCGACCTTCTCCCCCTGCGCGTTCAGGGCATCCACCACCTCCTCGATGGTCTGGCTCATGGAGCCGATGGCCACGATCATGCGCTCGGCATCCGGCGCGCCGTAGTAGTTGAACAGGTGGTAATCCCGTCCGGTGAGCCGGTTGATCTCGCCCATGTAGTGCTCCACCACATCCGGCAGCTCATTCCAGTATTTGTTGATGACCTCCCGCTGCTGGAAGTGGATGTCGGCGTTCTGCACAGTGCCCCGCACGCTGGGATGATCCGGATTCATGGCGCTGCGGCGGAATGCGTTGATCGCGTCCTTGTCCACCAGCTTGGCCAGCTCGTCATACTCCAACACCTCGATCTTCTGGATCTCATGGCTGGTGCGGAAGCCGTCGAAGAAATGCAGGAACGGCACGCGGCCCTTGATGGCGCTCAGATGCGCCACGGCCGCCAGATCCATGGCCTGCTGCACGCTGGCGGAGGACAGCATGGCAAAGCCGGTGGTACGAATGGTCATCACGTCGCTGTGGTCACAGAAAATGCCCAGACCGTTGGAGGCCACCAGACGGGAGGCCACATGGAACACGCCCGGCAGCAGCTCGCCCGCGATCTTGAACATATTGGGGATCATCAGCATCAGGCCCTGCGAGGAGGTATAGGTGCTGGTCAGGGCACCCGCCTGCAGTGAGCCGTGGACTGCGCCGGAGGCGCCGCCCTCGGACTGCATCTCTACCACCTGCACCGTCTCGCCGAAAATGTTCTTTTTGCCGGCAGCCGCCCACTCGTCGATGTGCTGCGCCATATCGGAGGACGGGGTGATCGGATAGATCGCGGCCACATCGGTAAACGCGTATGAAGCGTATGCCGCCGCCGTGTTGCCGTCCATGGATTTCATTCTGCGTTTCGTCATTTTGTGCTCCCTTCTTATCACTCGTACCTTACTTGCTCTGCTGCGCCATCTTTTTCTCGATCAGCTTGCCCAGACGCATAACGCCCTCGCGGATCCGCTCCGGAGAGTTATTGCCAAAGCTCATACGCATACAGTTGCGTCCCTGGCCGGTCCGCCCCACAAAGAAGCCCTCGCCGGCCACAAACGCCACATTGACCTCCGGATCGCCGGTGGACTCCTTCAGCAGCTCCGCCGTGTCGATGTCGCCGGGCAGCTCTACCCACGTGAACAGGCCGCCATCGGGGAAGCTGTGCTTCGTTCCGGCCGGGAAATACTCGTCGATGCACGCCAGCATGGTGTCTCTGCGCTGGCGGTACAGGTCGCACAGCATCTTGTGATGTGCCGGATAGTAGCCGCGCTTGAAGAATTCGGCGCACAGCACCTGCGGGAGCATGGAGCTGTGGGAGTTGGTGGCGGACTTTGCCTCCATCAGATAGTGGATCGTCTCCGGCTCCGCCATCACATAGCCCAGACGCACGCCGGGGGAAAAGATCTTTGAAAAGCTGTTGGCCACCACCACATGGCCGGTGGTATCAAAGCTCTTGATGGGCGGCAGGTCCTCGCCGCTGTACCGGATGTCGCGGTAGGGATCGTCCTCCAGCACCAGCACATCGTACTTGGCAGCCAGCTCCGCCACCTTCTTCCGGCGCTCCAGACAAAGGGTACGCCCGCTGGGGTTCTGGAAGGTGGGGATGACGTAGATCATCTTGGGATGATACGCCTGGATCTTCGCCTCAAGGTCGTCCATCTTTACGCCGTCGTCGTCCATATCCACGCCGATGCACTTGGCCTCGAACATCTCAAATATCTCTACGGAGTGCACAAACGTCGGCGACTCCACCAGAATCACGTCACCCGGGTCAATGTACACCTGGCAGACCAGATTGATGCCCTCCAGGCCGCCGGCCACTACCATCACATTGTCGGTGGTGCACGTCACGCCCTTGGGCGCCAGCAGCTCGTTGACAATGACCTCCTTCATATCCTTGGTGCCGCCGATAGGGCCGTATTGCAGCGCCTCCACGCCCCGCTTATCCTTGAGAATGACCTCGTCCGTCAGATGACGGAGGATGTCGATCGGCAGCGCCTCCTTGGCCGGAGCGCCGCCGCCGAATGAGATGATATCGGGATTTGTCATCGCTCCAAACAGGTTGCTCACCACATTGGCGGTATACGCCATCGCTTCCATGCGCTTTGCATAGCTGACCATAATGAATGCTCCTCCTTTACTGCGCCGCTGGGGATCGGATCGTTCCGGATCATCGGTACCGTTGCAGCGTTGTGTTTCGCGCAGCTTTTTGTAGCTGCATTGTAACACGCCCCGCCCAAATGAATGGCGCAAATAATTCACATAGTATGTGAAAGCTGCACAATGCAAGCGCTTTTCACTTGCGGTATAATACGCCCATATTCAAAAACGGCGCGCCCGGCGGCTGGCGGGCACGGCTCACCGGATGAAAGAGAGGACACCCTATGAAAAAACGCATTGTTTGTTTTGGTGATTCCAATACCTGGGGCTACATCCCCGTTACCAGCGAGCGGTACGATGAAACGATCCGCTGGCCGGCACGCCTGCAGGACAAGTTGGGATATACCGATTACACCGTCGTAGAGGAGGGGCTGACCGGCCGCACCACGGTGTTCGACGATCCCTTTGACCCGGATCTGAACGGCATGAAGGTGATGCCTGCCGTCCTGCGGACTGCCGCTCCCATTGACGTGCTGGTATTCATGCTGGGCACCAACGATTTTCAGTCCAACATCCCTGCCGGAAACCCCATCTCCACCGCCCGCGCCGTGCAGTATATGCTGGAAACGGCACGGAAGCTGGGGCTTGACCGTCCCGGGGAAAAGATGAAGATCCTGCTGATCTCCCCCATCGAGATCACCGAGGACCGCCTGACCTTCAAGGAAAACGACGTAACGGACGCGACCAGCATCGCCAACAGCCGTGCGCTCGGAAAGTGTCTGGCCATCGTTGCCCAGCAGCTGGGCGTGGATTTCATCGACGCCGCCCAGTACATCAAGCCCAGCAAGGTCGACGGCGTCCACCTCGATGAAGCGGGCCACGCCAAAATGGCGGAGCTGGTCTACGAGAAGCTGCAGTCCATGCTTTCCTGACACGAATATAAGCAGGTGTGTTTTCCTGTTATATTAAATAAACAACAAAGGAGTTAAGAGAAATGGAACAGAACAACACGAAAAAGCGCTCCAAGTTTAATTCCAATCTCGGCATGATGCTGGCCTGTATCGGCGGCGCTGTCGGATTGGGAAATGTTTGGGGCTTTCCCTCCAAGCTGGGCCGCGGCGGCGGCTTCTACTTCCTCATCATTTACATCGTTGTCGCCCTGCTGCTGGGCATCCCCATGACCGTTTCCGAATATGCCCTCGGCCGCAAGATGCGTAAGGGTCCCATTGCCGCCTGGGAGGCCATGAACCGGAAGTGGAAATTCGTCGGTATCCTGAACTCCATCGTCTGTGTCGGCGTGATGGGCTTCTACTGCGTGCTCTTCGGCTGGATCATCAAGTACATGGTCGAGTTCGGCATCGCGATCTTCAACCCCTCGTCCGCCTTCTGGGTAACGGACAGCGCCGAGTATTTCGCCTCCTTCATCTCCAGTCCCGTGGAGCCTCTGGTCTGGACGTTTGTGGGCCTGCTGCTCACCTATCTGTGCGTCCGCAAGGATCTGGCCGGCGGCATTGAAAAGGCCTGCAAGTGGATGATCCCCGTCCTCGTGGTCCTGATGATCATCGTGGCCATCCGCGCCTGCACCCTGCCCGGCGCCGAGGAGGGCATCGAGTTCCTGTTCAAGCCCAGCACCGAGAACGTCATGACCTCCGGCGGCTGGCTCACCGTGTTCGGCATTGCTCTGGCGCAGATGTTCTTCTCCCTGAACGTCGGCTTCGGTACCAACCTGATGTACGGCTCCTATGCGCCCGATGAGAGCAATCTGGCCAAGAACGCCGTCTTCGTTCCCCTGGGCGATATGGTGGTCGCACTGCTGGCGGCGCTGGCTACCATCCCCGCTGTGTTCGCCTTTGACTACGAGCCCACCGCCGGCGCCGGCATGCTGTTTATCACCATGAAGGCCGTGTTCGGCACCATGAAGGGCGGCGCCATCTTCGGCTTCCTGTTCTTCGCCGCCGTGTTCTTCGCCGCCATCAGCTCCACCATCGGCATGACCGCCGCCAACGCCTCCATTCCCATCGAGCGCTGGGGCTGGGAGCACAAGAAGGGCACCCTGCTGGCTCTGGGCGCCAATATGCTCATTGCCATCCCCGTTTCTCTGGGTTACAGCTCCCTCAGCGGCGTGAAGCTGCTGGGTTGGCTGGGCAAGGACACCGACATTCTGGACTCCATCGACTACCTGTGCGAGAACTGCTTCGCCACCGTGGCCGCGCTGGCTCTGTGCATCTTCGTCGGCTGGGTCTGGAAGCCCACCGCCATTATCGAAGAGGTGGAGAAGGGCGGCAAGTTCACCTTCACCTGGAAGAAACTCTTCACCTTCCTGATCCGCTACGTCTGCCCCATCATCACGCTGGTGGTGGTCCTCAGCTCCGTAGGCCTGATCAGCCTGTAACACAACACCCTCTACTCTTTTCTTTCCCCCCCTCATCAAAAGTGAAACGGACACCGAACGGTGTCCGTTTCGCTTTTACTGCACATCATCGGAAATAGGGGAGATCCTCCGGATAGCGCTGCGCCACGTAAGCCTGCACCGCGCGCACAAAGACCTTTGCCGGCGGCGTGACAAATTCGCTGCGTTGGGTGGCGATCCCGATATGCCGGAAGGGCGCGCTTTCGATGGGGAAGATGTTGATGTCGCCGCCCAGATATTGCAGCACGAGCTCCGGCATGATGCTCACGCCCTGCCCGCTCTCCACCATGGCGATGATCAGCGCGTCGTCAGCCAGCTGGTGCTTGTTGACGATCTCGATGTTGTTGGCGCTCAGAAAAGCGCGCGCATCGAAGTCCGACTGTGCGTGAGGCAGGATCAGCGTCTGCTCCCGCAATTCCTCTATCGTGACATAGTCCCCGTTTTCCGCCTTGAACTTCTTGGGCGTAATGCACATCAGCCGGTCGCGCAGCAGCGGATAGGCGGGGAGACTGTCCGCCATGGGAAGGGAGACAAAGGCGGCGTCCAGCTCGCCGTTGGCAATCGCCTCCTCCAGTCCGGCATAGCCGTCCTGGTGTACATAGATCTCGATCTGGGGGTAGTTTTGCTGCATCTGCTGCAAAATGTCCGGCATCCAATTACAGCCCACGCTGCTGAACACGCCCACATGGAGGCCGCCGGCCTTTACGTCGCTGATATGGCTGATCTCCTGCCGCAAACGCTCCTCCGCCTTCAGGACGTATCGAACATGGGGCAGCAGCTCACGGCCTGCCTCGGTCAGCTTGACGCCGTCCCGCCCCCTGACCACCAGCTGCATCCCCAGCCGTTCCTCCAGCTTCCGCAGGGAGTGGCTCACGGCCGACGGCGTCAGATGAACGATCTCGGCGGTCTTTGTCAGGCTGTTTGTGGTGACAACAAGATCAAAAATCCGATAGCTGATATCTACCATGGTTCCTCCTTCCCGACAAGCCCCGTCATTCTTCACAAGCAAGCCGCCCCAATTTTTGTGATTTTGTAGAAGTGCGCGGAGCTTCTTGAGCGCCATTCACTTGATGATGAATTATTTTACATCACAATCATAGGCTTTTTCGCTTCATTTTGCAAGTGTTTTCTTCCTGTCCCCCCTGCCGCCCAAGAGGCATCTGACAGACAAAGGCGCTCCCCGATGCCGCGGCATCGGGGAGCGCCTCTCTTTTTCCGATCGCCTTCGTCAGCGCCAGGTCTCGCTGAAGAAGTATACCGCCAGCATCCCAGGCCCCACATGGGCGCCGGTCACAGGCTCGTGACACACGGTCAGGATCTCGCCGGCGCAGCCCAGCTGCCGCAGGCGTGTGGCAACGTGCAGCGCGTCCGCCGGAGAGCCGGCGTGGGAGATCCCCACGGGGGCGCTCTTGTCCTCCACCATCTGATCGTACAGCCGCACCAGCTCCTCGATGCCCGCCTTCTTGCCGCGCACCTTGGCCAGCACCACGATCTTGCCCTCCTCATCGCCCTGCAGGATGGGCTTGATCTGCAGCAGCGTACCGGCCAGCGCCGCGCCGCCGGAGATCCGTCCGCCGCGCCGCAGGAACTTCAGATCGTCCACCATAAAGTGCTGGCGCATCTTGCCGCACAGCTCCTCGCACCGCACGATGATCTCCTCGATCACGCGGCCCTCCGCCGCCAGCTTAGCGGCCTCCAGCGCGATCAAGCCCTCGCCCAGCGAGGCGCCGCGGCTATCCAGCACGTGGATCTTCCGCTCCGGATACTGCTCCGCCAGCTCTCCGGCCACCAGTCCCACGCCCCAGCAGGTGCCGCTGACGCCGCCGGACAGGCCCACGAACAGCACATCGTCGCCGTTGGCGAGGTGCGGCTCCATGCCCTGCCGCGCCGCCTCCGGCGTGACCATGGAGGTCTGCACCACCGCCCCGCGCCGCATGGCCTCATAAAAGGCGCGGCCGTCAAACTCCGCGGACAGGTCCGCAGGCACACCGTCCACGGTATAGGTCAGGCAAAGCTCTCCGATGCCGTACTGCTCCAGCAGAGCCTTGGGCAGGTTTGCCGCGTTATCAGTCATAATGCGTACCATAGTGATCTCCTTTTTCCGTTTTCCCTCGTGAAGAGGGCTGTTACAGCTGGGGCCGGACCCACTGGGCCAGCGTGTCGAACAGCTGCCTGTACCCCTGCATGGTCAGATGGATGCCGTCCGCCGCGATCATCTGCGGCAGCTCCCGCAGCGGCAGAAAGCGGCGGCGCACATCGATCAGCGGCAATCCCTCGCGCATGGCGAAGGAGGCCACCGTGTCGGAGTACAGCTCCTGATGCCGGTAAATGCGGCCCTCGTCCCCCAGCCAGCGCAGGATGCGCTGCCGGTCGAGGCCCTCTCTGCAAATATAATCCAAATAACGGGCGCCGTCAATAGGCGGCAGCGTCATCAGCACCGGCTGCACCCCTGCCGCCAGCAGCTTCGTCACCGTCTGCTTCAGCTTTGCCAGAAATTCCGGCAGCTCCGTGCGGGGCTTGTGCTCCCCCTCCGGATCGGCGGCGATGCTCGCCCAGTCGAAGTCGCTGTCGTTGCCGCCGTAGGCCACCAGCGCCCAGCGGGCGTCCATCCCCCGCTGCACATCGTGCTCCACCAGCGACAGCCCCTTGGCGATGGTGGAGCCCATTTTGGCCCGATTCACCACCTCCAGCCGCTCCGTGGGGTACTGCGCCATGACCTCCGACAGATGGAAGTGATACCGCATGGCGTCATCCGGCACCGTCGCCTTCAGCAAAGAGTCTCCATACACATAGGCCCGTTCCATTGTATGCCCTCCTTCGCGTTTTTATGTAATATAGCATATTAGGTGTGGCACGTCAAGCGAGTATGTCTACTTTTTTCTTGTCAGCGCACATCATTTGTGATACAGTATATCGTGGTAAAAAGCAAGGGGGCTGTTTTATGCAATACGACAAGGATCTGGTGGCGCACAAGCTGCGGCGCTGGGACAAGTTCATTACCGACTACCACCTCCCCGACTGGGAGGCCATCCCCGATTTCGGCCTGTACATGGATCAGGTCATCGTCCTGCTGGAGCAGTATCTCTCCTTTATCCCTGCGCCGGTGGGGGCGAAGGAGCATTTCGTCACCTCCTCCACCATCAACAACTATGTGCGCCTGAAGATCATGCCCGCGCCGGTGAAGCGCAAGTACCATCGGGTACACATTGCCTACCTTATTATGATCCTGACCATGAAGCAGAGCCTGAGCATCAGCGATGTGCAGAAGATCATCCCGCCCGACAGCAGCGAGGAGGAGGTCCGCGCGGTCTACGAGGATTACTCGGAGAAGTTCCGGCGTCTGGCCCTGTTCTTCAACCAGCAGGTACAGTCCGGTGCGGAGGGCATCCGCGCGCCGGACCAGACCGGCGACAACGCCGTGGAGCTGCTGGTCATCGAGAGCGCCCTGATCGCGGGCTTCTCCAAGATCCTGGCGGAAAAGCTGATCCGCCTTTGCGGCGCGGACACGGAGGATGTGCTGGCCGCGGAAAACGAACCCCGGGCATAACGAAGGGAGAGGGCGCAGGCCCTCTCCCTTTTGCGGAGTCTGCCGGTTTTTCGCGAAAAGCGGGGGCGCCGGCCGCCTTTTCGGACTGCCTGCCAAACGGTGCGCTTTTGCCGGCCATGGGTGGGAAATTGCACACAATCACTTGCAAATACAGGGCGGATATGCTATTCTGTTACGGTCTGGTACTGTGTCAAAATGGCGGTATGCCTCTGCACGCCGCCCCCACAGCCACCGCAGAAAGGGGTGGGAAATGTGCCGCCTGTAATCTCCGTGATCATGGGAACCCTTTACCGCAGGGAGGACATCGCGCTTTTGCAGCGGGCCGTGGATTCCATCCTCGCCCAGCGCTTTTCCGATTGGGAGCTGCTTATCTGCGACGACGGCTCCTCCCCTGCCGCCCGCTTCTTTTTGGAGGAAGCGGAACGGAGAGACGGCCGTATCCGTCTGATCCGCAGAGGGGATCTTCTGGTGCTGCCGGCAAAGCTCAATGCCTGCCTGCGCGCGGCGGAGGGGACCTATATCGCCCGCATGGACGACGACGACTTCTCCCATCCCGACCGGCTGACGAAGCAGCTGGCCTTTTTGCAGGCCCATCCGGACACGGCGTTCGTGGGCTGCAATGTGGGCCTGGTGCAGGGCGGACGCCCCGCCGGAACCCGGACGTTTCCCGCCGCGCCCGCCGTGGGGGACTTCTACATGACCCAGCCGTATGTTCATCCGGCCCTGCTGTTCCGCCGTGCCTGTCTGGACGCGGTGGGCGGCTACTCCGAGGATCCGCGCTGCATCCTCTGCGAGGATTATGACCTGCTGCTGCGGCTGTATGAGGCGGGCTTCACCGGCGCAAATTTGCAGGAGATCCTGTTCGACTATACCATTCCCGTCACCGCCAAGGGCAGCCGCCGCATGAAGCACCGCTGGAACGAGGCGGTTACCCGCTTCCGCCGCTTCCGCGGTCTGGGCGTACTGCCGCGGGCGTGGCCCTATGTGCTCAAGCCGCTGGCCGTGGGCCTTGTGCCGGAGCGGCTGCTGTACGCGCTCAAGAAAAAACGTGAAAATCGATAGGGGGACCCGATCATGAAGAAAAAGGTTTTGGACGCCGGAGGCCTCCGGCAGGAGCTTTTCGCCCGTTATCCGCAGCTGCTGGCGTGTCAGGACGCCATCGACGCCGCCTATGACGCGCTGCTGCGCTGCTACCGGAGCGGCGGCAAGGTGCTGGTGGCCGGCAACGGCGGCAGCGCCGCGGACAGCGAGCACATCGTGGGCGAGCTGATGAAATCCTTCCTCTTTCACCGAAAGCTGGACAGCGCGCTGACGCAGGAGCTGACGCGGCTGTACGGCAAGGACGGCGAGGCGCTGATCGCCCAGCTGGAGGGCGGCCTGCCCACCATTCCGCTGACCTCCATGCCCGCATTGTCCACGGCCTATGCCAACGACACCTCCGGTACGGCCTGCTTCGCCCAGATGACCCAGTCGCTGGGCCGCGAGGGCGATGTGCTGCTGGCCATTTCCACCTCCGGCAATTCCCAGAACATCCTGCTGGCCGTTATGGCCGCCAAGGCGCGGCACATGACCGCCATCTGCCTGACCGGCCGCAGCGGCGGCAAGTGCAGAGGCCTTGCGGACATCTGCATTTGCGTGCCGGAGGACGAGACATTCAAGATCCAGGAGCTGCATCTGCCGGTCTATCACGCGCTGTGCGCCATGGCGGAGGCATCGCTTTTTGAGGAGAATCACTGATATGGATATGGACCTCTTTTTCCACTTTAAGAGCCTCCGCGTGCTGGTGGCCGGCGACCTGATGCTGGACGACTACATCGGCGGCACGGTGGGCCGCATCTCACCGGAGGCGCCGGTGCCCGTGCTGGACGTCAGCTGGGAGAGCCGCCGTCTGGGCGGCGCCGGCAACGTGGTGAACAATCTCGCCGCCCTGAGCGCCGGTACGCGGGTGCTGTCCTGCATCGGCGACGATACCAACGGCACGGAGCTGACGGAGCTGCTGCGGGAAAAGGGCGCCGATGTGCGCTTCCTCTACCGCAGTCCGGAGATCGCCACCACCACCAAAACCCGGGTGGTGGCCAAGAATCAGCAGGTGGTGCGGCTGGACCGCGAGATCAAAACGCCCTATCCCCCTGCGTTCGCCGATTTTGTGGATCGCCATATCGGCGAAGCGCTGGACGGCGTCCACATCGTGGTGCTGTCCGATTACGGCAAGGGCGTCCTGACTCCGGAGGTCTGCGGCGCGATCATTTCCGCCGCCCGCCGGAGGGATATTCCCGTTTTCGTGGATCCCAAGGGCACCAACTGGCAAAAATACACCGGCGCGGCCATGTGTACGCCCAATCTCAGCGAGCTGTCTCAGATCTGCGGCGTCAAGCTGGATCAGACCATGGAATCCGAGATCTACCGCTGCGGTCTGGAGCTGTGCGACACCTACGATTTCGACCATCTGCTGGTGACCCGCAGCGAAAAGGGAATGTCCCTGATCCGGCGCAATGGGGAGAAAACCGACTTCCCCGTGGTGAAAAAGGAGGTGGTGGACGTCAGCGGCGCCGGCGACACCGTGATCTCCACCATGGTGCTGGGCACCGCCGCGGGGCTGCCTGTGGACGACTGCTGCCGTCTGGCCAATCTGGCCGCCTCCATCGTCGTGTCCAAGCTGGGCACCGCCACCGCCAGCCTGCCGGAGCTTATCGGCTCCCAGCTGTTCGCCTCCGGACGCAAGGTCATCCGGCGCGAGGAGGTCCCGTATCTGGCGGATTATCTGCACGAAGCCGGCAAGACCATCGTCTTTACCAACGGCTGCTTCGATCTGGTCCATGCGGGCCACGTCTACTCGCTGGAGCAGGCCCGCGCCTGCGGCGACGTGCTGGTGGTGGGACTGAACAGCGACGCGTCCGTAAAGCGCCTGAAGGGGGCGCTGCGCCCCATCGTCGGCGAGGACGACCGCGCCTGCATGCTGCAGGCCCTGCGGCCGGTGGACTATGTGGTGATCTTCGACGAGGACACGCCGGAGCAGCTGATCCGCGCCATCGCGCCGGATGTGCTGGTCAAGGGCAAGGACTACGCCGGAAAAGAGGTGGCGGGCGGCGACTTTGTCCTCTCCCGCGGCGGACGGGTGGAGCTCATCGACCTGAAGCCGGGCCTCTCCACCACCCATGTGATCGAAAAAATCTGTACTGCTTACAGCGGAGGTAATCAAACATGATCGTCGTAACTGGCGGCGCCGGTTTTATCGGCAGCTGCATCGTGGGTATGCTGAATGCATACGGCTATGAGGACATCTGCGTGGTGGATGACATCCACACCACGGAAAAATGGAAGCATCTGGTCAACAAGAAGTACAGCGAGTACGTCCAGAAGGACCGTTTTCTGGCGATGCTGCCCCAGCTGAGGGGCAAGGTCACCCACGTCATCCACATGGGCGCCTGCTCCTCCACCACGGAGAAGGACTTCGACTACCTGTACCGCAACAACTTTGAATATACCAAGGCCCTGTGGCACTTCTGCACGGAGGAGCACATTTCCTTCCTCTATGCCAGCAGCGCCGCCACCTACGGCGACGGCGAGGAGGGCTTTGATGATACTCAGCCCATCGGCCGCCTGCGGCCCCTCAACGGCTACGGCTACTCCAAGCAGCTGTTCGACCTGTGGGCGGAGAAGCAGGCCGCCGCCCCCCGCCAGCACGTGGGCTTCAAGTTTTTCAATGTCTACGGTCCCAACGAGGACTGCAAGGGCGACATGGCCAGCGTTATTTTCAAGTCCTTCCACCAGATCAGCGAGAAGGGCAGCGTCAGCCTGTTCAAGTCCCACAAGGCCGGCTACGGCGACGGCGGCCAGCTGCGGGACTTCGTATACGTCAAGGATATCTGCAAGGTCATCCACTTTATGATGGAGCACCCCGACGTCAGCGGCCTGTTCAATCTGGGCACCGGCTGCGCCCGTTCCTTTGCCGATCTGGCGCGGGCCACCTTCGCCGCCATGGACAAGCCCGAAAATATCCAGTATATCCCCATGCCGGAGCACCTGCGCGAGAAGTATCAGTACTTCACCCAGGCCCACATGGACAAGCTCCGCGCCGCCGGCTATACCGACAGCTTCTACTCGCTGGAGGACGGTGCGGCGGACTATGTGCGCGGCTATCTGATGCCCGGAAGGGTCCTGTGATGGCAGGACATACCGAAACGCGCAAAGCATGGTTTCTGGACCGCGACGGCACCATCATCGAGGACCGGAACTACCTGTCCGATCCCGATCAGATCGTCCTGCTGCCCCATGCGGCGGAGGCGCTCCGCGCCGCCCAGCGGGATGGCTATCTGCTGATCGTCATCACCAATCAATCCGGCATCGCCCGCGGCTATTTCACGGAGGACGCGGCGGACGCGGTGGACCGGCGGCTGTACCAGCTGCTGGCGCGGGAGGGCGTGCATCTGACCAGAACCTACCGCTGTCCTCACCTGCCGGAGGGTCTGCCGCCCTACAACATCGACTGCGGCTGCCGCAAGCCCAAGACCGGCCTTTTTCAGGCTGCCATCCGCGACTTTGCCCTTGACCCTGCCCAGTGCATGGCCTGCGGCGACAAGACGCGGGACATCCAGCGTCTGCCGGAGCTCGGCGTCCCCGTGGAGCGCACGGGCCTCATCGGCGCGGGACACTATGAAGATCTGCTGGATTTCTACCGCCACATCGCGCAAAATAGCAAGTGAGCGTCCGCCTGCCTGCCATTTTGCCGCTGCGGGCCGCCCGCTCTGCGGCGCGGCCCCGAACCTAAACATACAGGGGGAAACACATCCATGAGCAAGCTGAAGGATTACTGGGACAGATGGTGGTTCTGCTACCGTCTCCACGGTTTTTCCTATACCGTCCGAAAAACCTTCCGCCGCATCGGTGAGCGGCTCCGCCGCAAGCAGGCGGAGCGCCGCGGCGAAGCCTATTACTCCGCGCAGCAGCGGGCTCTCTATGAGTCCCTCGCCCTGACAGGGGATAAGCTGAACGTGGCCTTCCGGCTCCGCGGCGGTCTGGGCGACTATGTGGTGCTGGCCAACTATGTCTATGCCTTCCGCCGCCGTTACGACGACGAGATCATGCGGCTGGACGTGTTTGCCCACAACAGCTTCAACTCCGCCAAGGTCGTGCTGTACGACGGGGTCGTGATCGACCACTTTTACAACGGGCAGGAGTTTGAGGAAACGGACTGCCCGCCGATCTATGACCTCTTTGTAGATGTGAGCCGCTATCCCGACATCAAAAACCGCAACGACGAAAAGATCGCGGCGCTGATGCCGGAGCTGTTCGAGTTCATCTTCCTGTGCGAGCGGTTCCGCGCGGAAAACCGCCGGTTTTTCACGCACGCCGGCATCGCCGACGGGCAGAGCGCGGCGCTGTCCGTCATCGAGGGCAAAAAGCGCATCAACCAGCCGGACGTCTACGGCTTCTTCGGCCTCACCGAGGCGTATCAGTACCCCCTGCCGGTGATGGAGGACGCCGCCGACTATCTCCGCGACATCGGCCTGTCCGGCCGGCCGTATATCACCATCAACCGCGGCGTGGACACCAACTACACCAAGTCGTCCGTCAAGCTGTGGCCGCTCGCCTACTACAATACGCTGACCCGCCGGCTGAAGCAGCGGTATCCCGACATCCTGCTGGTCCAGCTGGGCGCGTCCTATGACCGCTGTCCCCCGCTGGAGAACATTGACATGGATCTGGTGGGCAAGACCAATCTGGAGCAGATCAAACCCATTTTGCAGCACGCGCTGGTCCATATCGACGGCGAGGGCGGCATGGTCCACCTGCGCCACGCACTGGGCGGCGGCCGGTCTGTCGTCCTGTTCGGGCCTACCTCCTCGGAATTTTTCGGCTACTCCGAAAACGAGAATCTGGTGGGCGGCGGCTGCGACGTCTGGTGCGAATGGGCGCTGAACAAGTGGCAGGAGGGCTGCCTGCGCGGCAGCTATGAGACGCCGCCCTGCATGGCCTCCATCACGCCGGAAATGGTCATGGAGGCCGCTGACAGCATCATCAGAGAGGAGGTGCGCGCATGACCGGTGAAAAGGCCCGCGTGGCATTCCGTCTCAACGGCGGTCTGGGCACCTATCTGATGGAGATGAACTTCATCCAGTATTTCTTCGACCGCTTCCCCGACAGTCTGGAGATCTCCGTATTCTCCTTTTCGCAGGAGACGAGCCTTGCCGTCTACGGTGAGCAGTACTTTATAGACCACTACGGTCCGAGGAGCGCTTTTGTCCCCCGAAAATACGATCTGGCCGTGGAGCTCAACTGGTTCCCGCAGGTGCTCTGCCGCAATGAGGCGGCGCTGGCCGCCGCAGACGACTCCGGCGAGCTGTCGGCGCTGGTGCAGCAATGGGTGGATTTCGCGGACAGTGAGCGCACGCGGCATTTCTTCACCCCCGATACCAATATGTTCGACCCCAGCATCCACACCTTCGCCATGGCCAGACGCCAGAACCGTCTGCAGGTGGCGGACATCGACGGCTCGCTGGGCATCACCAATCACTTCCGCCTCGCCGTTCCTGTGGAGCAGGAGGCGGAAGCACTGGCAAAATTCGGGCTGGCCGACGGCCCCTATCTCACCTTGCAGCAGGGCGTTGACGCCGCCTGCCGCACCAAATACTCCCCCAAGCAGTGGCCCAACGCGTACTACGCCGCGCTGTGCCGCATCTGCCATCAGCGCTTTCCCCAGATCAAGCTGGTGCAGCTGGGCGAGGAGGGGAATAATCTGCCCATAGAGGGCGTCGATGTGTGCCTGTTGGGCCAGACCAGCCTGCCGGAGCTGAAGGCCGTGCTGAAAAACGCCGTGCTGCACATCGACGGCGACTGCGGCATGGTCCACCTGCGCCGCGCCCTCCACGCAGGCCCCAATATCGTGCTGTACGGCAATCTGCCCGACAGCGTCTACGGCTACGCCGAGGACTACCACATGAAGTCCGACGCCTGCAAGCACCCCTGCGCCAAGCTGTTCGACGGCTGGAAGCGCCGCTGCTACCGGCTGGAACAGCCGGTCTGCATGACCTCCATCCAGCCCCAGCAGGTGGCCGATGTCATCGGACGCCATCTGACGGCGCTGGAGCGCGGCGAGCTGGCGCCGGATCAGCCGCTGCCCGAAAATACTCCCGCCCCCACCAAGCGGGAGCAGCTGCTGGCAGACCCCCGCATCTCTCTGGATCCGGAATGGGTGGAAAACTGGCTGATGGAGCAGGAGATCTACGAGTACCATGTGGAGGAGGTCCCCCTGTCCGAGCTGCGCTTCTCCAAGCTCACCTCCCAGGGCTATCTGAACGTCCCCCTGTCCCACGCCCCCGCCTATCAGTATCTGGAGGGCGAGACCGGCGCCTACGACCGCTATATGCAGCTCCATAAAAAGTACCACCCCGACTCGGAACGGGATCCCCAGCGCTTTCGGGCCCTGCTGGACAGCCTGGGCCGCAGCGACTACGATTCCTCGAGCATCATCGTCGTCACCGCCAGCTATCAGATCCTGGACGGCGCGCATCGCGCCTCGTGGCTCCTGCATCAGCACGGCCCCGACTATCGGATCAAGGTGCTGAAGCTGTATGGGCCGTTCGGGCTATAAAAAGAAAGGGGCTTTCGGAACGATGAAAGAGAACACACCCGCCCGTAAAAGCCGCGCCATCGACCTCTACCGCTACCTTTTCGCCATTTTCATCTGCACGCTGCACTTCAAGGAGTATTACGGCGATCCGTATCCCTTCGGCGGCGCGTATCTGGGCGTAGAATTTTTTCTGATCCTTGCGGGCTTCTTCCAGATGAAGCACATCTGCACCCACGCGGCCGACGGCCTGCCGGAGGAGCACATCGCCGGCTACTTCTGGTCCCGCGTAAAGCGTCTCTACCCCCAGTATGCCGTGGGTCTGGCCTTTTACTATATCTACCGGCTCTTTGTCACCCATACCATCACGGTCAAGCAGGCGCTGATCGATTTTCTGCCGGAGTGGGGCATGATCCAGATCCTCGGCTTCGGCAAATGGCTGAATGCCGCCATGTGGTATGTCAGCGCCATGCTGTTCGCCTCGCTGGTGATCTATTACTTTGCCGTGAAAAACAGGAAGAAATTCCTCTATGTGCTGGCCCCCGCCGCCCTCCTTCTGATCTATTCATGGTTCTACCAGAAGAACCACGGACTGGGCGGCATCGGCCTCAACACCCGCACGCTTCTGATCTGCGACGGCTTCTGGCGGGCGCTGGCCGGTATGCTGCTGGGCTGTCTGGTATACGCCGCCTACGACGCATATCACGAATGGATCGCCTCCCACGGCAGAGCCCTTCGGACTGTGCTGGAGTGTGTGATCCTGGCGCTGATCTGTATCAAATTTTACCGCGCAGGCAATACGGTGGCGGATTTCACCGCCGTGGCGCTGATGGCCCTGCTGGTCCTGAGCGTCACGTCCGGCGGCAGCTATCTCACCGCGGTACTGGACCGCATTCCCGTCAGCGGCAAGTATGCCTATGCCATGTACTGCAATCACTGGACCATCAACTACATCATCAAGGAGTATTTCCCCGGACACTCCTTCTACCCCACACTGGCCGTTTATCTGTGTATCGTCCTTGCGCTCTCTGTGCTGACGGTATTTGTGATCGAACGTGCCGGCGCGGCGATTCGCCGCCGGACGCTGCGGCCTTGACCGCCGCCGCCCTCCCCGCGCATTGACTGTACCATCGGAGGAAAAGACTATGCAGCAGACCTCAAAGCTTCCCAAAAATGGTGAGATCGAGTTTTTCCGCCTTGTGTTCGCCCTTTCCGTGGTCGGCGTCCACCTGAACGGCTTCTTCCATCTCGACCTGTTTCAGCGCGGCGCCTTCGGCGTGGAGTTCTTCTTTCTGGTGTCCGGCTATTTTATGGCCCGCTCCGCAGAGCGCACCGCCGAGCTGGATATGGCTGCGGTATGCGGCTTTCTGAAGCGGAAGGTCTTCGGCTTTCTCCCCTACTATGCGGGTGCCGTTCTGATCCAGCTGGTCGCGCTGCGTATCTGCCTTCAGCGTGTGGATCTGCACTGGCTCGTGACAAACGCCGTCAAGTTCATTCCCGAGCTGCTGTTCCTGCAAATGGGCGGCTTCGCCACGGAGAGCGCCATCAATGTCGCCGCCGTGTGGTATCTCTCCGCCCTGCTGCTGGCGCTGCTGCTGCTCTACCCCATCGCCGTTCGCTATAAAAAGACCTACGGCGTCCTTTTCCTGCCGCTGGCCATCTTCTCCATCGGCTACCTGAACCGCCTGCACGGCGGCTATCTGGTGGTGTTCCGCACGCAGGACAGCGGCCTGTTCTATGACGGGATGCTGCGGGCCATCGGCGAGGTGGCGCTGGGCGCGGCGTGCTATCAGCTGGGCGGCTGTCTGCGTGGGAAGGCTCTCTCCCGCGTGGAAAAGATCGGCCTGACTGTCTTCAAATTTGCCGGCTATACCGCCTTTGCCGCCTACACCTTCAGCAGCTTCTCCCGCGAATATGAAGCGCCCATGCTGGTCCTGCTGACGGTCTGCTTCCTCCTGACCGGCAGCGAGATCACCTACAACATCCCCTACAACGGCGTCACCGCCTTCTGCGGCGCCATCAGCCTGCCGCTGTACCTGTTCCACGCCGTTCTGCTGCGGTGCATCGTGGTATTCTGGGACAGCGGCGTCCCCACCACGCCCCAGCTTCTTCTTATCGTGCTGGGCATTCTGCTCTTCTCCCTGCTCTGCAAATCCCTCTGCGACCTCTGCCAAAACGGCCTGCGCCGTCTCCGTCAGAGAGCGTCCGCGCAGTAAGGAGCCTGCCATGTCATCTTATCAGCCCTGCTGCCACGCATCGCACGCCGGTGGACGCGCCGGTGCAAAGCGCCTGCTCTCCGCCCTGTTCTACGGTACGGTGCTGCGCTGCTCCGGCCGTCCCAAAACGCCGGTGGACGAGGATACCGTGGCCGTTCTGAGCTTCGGTGCGCTGGGCGACCTCATCGTCTTCTGCGACGCCGCCCGCCGGCTGAAAAAGGCCGGCAAGCGCCTGACGCTTTTCTGCAAGACCGGCAACGGCACGGCGGAGTTCGCCCGCTATACCGGCCTTTTCCAGCAGGTCGTCGAGCTGGATCTCCGCGGTCTGCACCGCCTTGCCGCCCTGCGGCGCCTGCGCGCCATGGCGTTCGACACCGTATTCGGCGCGCCGCTGGGCCGTCACATCCTGCCGGATCTCTGTGCCTGCCTGATACAGGCGAACCACCGGTATTTCCCCGACACCCTGCAGGACTGCTCCCTGCCCCGCCTGAAAAAGCGGGCGGACCGCTTCGCGGACAAGCTGGTGCCCCTGACCGAGACGCTGGAGCTGAAGCGCTATACAGCCTTTTTCCGCGCCTGCGGCCTGCTGACGGAGGAGATCCTTCCCTTCCGTCTGGATCTGCCGCCGCTGGAGCGGGACCGCACGCTGGCGGTCTTTCCCGGCGCGGGAGGCGGGGAAAGCAAAAAATGGCCCGCAGACCGCTTTGCCGAGGCCTCTCTCCGTCTGGTGGAGTCCGGCGCGGCAGACCGCGTGGTGCTGCTGGGCTCCTCCGGCGATGCGGCGGCCTGCGCCGCGCTGTACGATGCGCTGAGCGGCCGCTGCGATGTGGAAAACCGGTGCGGCCAAACGGATATCGCCGCGCTGGCGGAGCTGCTGCGCCGCTGCGGCCTGACGCTGGCCAACGACTCCGGCAGCGCCCATCTGAGCATCGCCTGCGGCGCGCCCACGGTGGTGATCTGCGGGATGTGGCAGCCAGGCCGCTTCTATCCGGATCCCTATCTGGACGGCTCCGCCGTCTCCGCAGCTGCGGCAGGCGGTTTTGGCCAGACCTGCCGTTACAGCGTGCCCCGCTGCTCGCTGACACCTGCCCCCTGCGTGGGCGCGGTCACGGTGGAGCAGGTGATCCGCGCGGCGCTGGAGCTGCAACAACAAACAAGGAAAGACTGTGACCATGAATAGACTAAAGCAGTACGGCTTCCTCTTTGAGGAGCTGGTAAAGCGTGACTTCAAAAAGAAATACAAGCGTACGGTGCTGGGCATGGCGTGGAGCCTGCTGTCGCCGCTGATGATGCTGCTGGTGATGCGGCTGGTCTTTACCCAGTTCTTCGGCCAGAACATGGCCCACTACACCACCTATCTGTTCTGCGGCAACCTGGTGTTCTCCTACTTCAACGAGTCCACCACTCAGGGGATGCAGTCCCTCACCGGCAATGCCGCCATCTTCACCAAGGTCAACGTGCCCAAGTACCTGTTCCTGTTCTCCAAGAACGTGCAGACCCTCATCAATTTCTGCCTGACGCTGTGCATTTTCTTCCTGTTCTGCATCCTGGACCACATCACGTTCACCTGGCGCTTCTTCCTGCTGCTATACCCCATTCTGCTGCTGGTGCTGTTCAACATCGGCGTGGGGCTGGTGCTGTCCGCCCTGTTCGTCTTCTTTCGGGACGTGCAGTACCTCTGGACCATCTTCACCCAGCTTCTGATGTATCTGTCCGCCGTTTTCTACTCCATTGAGCATTACAGCTATCAGGTCCAGTGCCTGTTTCTGGCGAACCCCATCTACCTGTTCATCCGCTACTTCCGCAAGATCGTCATCGACGCCGCCGTGCCCTCGGTCTGGTTCCACCTGCTGATGCTGGGCGATGTGCTGGTGGTGCTGGGTCTGGGCTGCTGGATGTACAGGAAGTTCAACACGCGGTTTTTGTACTATGTGTAAGGAGGCGTGACATGAGCATTCTGGAGGTCAATAACGTCTCCATCCAGTATATCACCGGCGATTTCAAGGACATCGGCCTGAAGGAATATGTGGTGCGGCGTCTGAAGCGCGATTATCACGTGACGGAGTTCTGGGCCGACCGGAACATCACCTTCTCGTTGGAGCATGGCGATATGCTGGGCATCATCGGCACCAACGGCGCGGGCAAATCCACGCTGCTGAAGGTGGTCTCCGGCATCATGGAGCCAACGGAGGGCTATGTCCGCCGCGAAGGCTCCATCGCCGCCCTGCTGGAGCTGGGCAGCGGCTTTGACGGGGATCTGACCGTGCGGGAAAACACCTATCTGCGCGGCGCCATGCTGGGCTATACGCGGAAATTCATGGACGAGATGTACCAGCAGATCATCGACTTTGCCGAGCTGCGGGAGTTTGAGGACCGCCCCTTCAAGCAGCTGTCCTCCGGCATGAAGAGCCGTCTGGCCTTCTCCATCGCCAGTCTCGTCCAGCCGGACATCCTCATTCTGGACGAAGTCCTCTCGGTGGGCGACGGCGCCTTCCGCAAGAAGAGCGAGGCCAAGATGCGGGAGATCCTTCACTCCGGCGCCACCACCATTCTGGTGTCCCACTCCCTGAGTCAGGTGCGGCAGCTGTGCAGCAAGATCCTCTGGCTGCACAAGGGCCGCCAGATCGCCTTCGGCGATGACGTGCAGGGCATCTGCGACCGGTATCAGGCCATGCTGGACGGCAAGCTCCAGCTGTAAAGCAGCCCCATAACAGCGCAGGAGCGGAGGGCCCAATACGGCCCTTCGCCTCTGCGCTTGTTTGTCTGTGCGGAGGCGGCAGCGCCGGCAGAGGAGCTTCCGTTCCCCGCGGCGCTCCGGCTTTGTTCCGCCCCTGAGAACGCATAAAGAGCCTGCACCTTCGAGAGAAAGAAAAAATCCTTGCAAGCGCAGGCTTACAAGGTTTTTTCTGTTGTGACTGCCCGCAGGCGACCACTTTTGCGAAGCAAACGTGCTGCACCAAAAGAAAAGAGACATCCTTTCGGATGTCTCTTTTCTTTTGGTGCGCGAGGCGGGATTTGAATCGCCGTGGGGCGGTCTTGCGTCGTGTTGACCGATGCCGGGAAGTGTTGGAAATACAGGGCTTGCAG
>CAKTOK010000023.1 GCA_934589835.1 uncultured Oscillospiraceae bacterium
ACCTTGTCGGGCGCGGTCTTCACGGAGATGCCGCTCAGCGTCACCGGTGCGGGAGGCGCGGCATTGACCGTGATGGCAGCGGGGGTGTTATCAACTCCGGCGGCGATGTCAAGATTGCTGTCGTCTACTGCCTTGATAATATCGGCATCCGTGCCAACCTTAATGGAAGAGGAACCGCCGCTGCCTGCCTTTGCAACAAATACGATCGTCACAAGAACGGTCCCAGCCGGAATGGTGAAGGGATCACCCACCATATTCAGGGCGGCCATTGTGACCTTTCCGATGGTACTGGATGTCGCCGGCTCTGATGTTGAAGAGCTTGCATCGGTGAACGTTGCCGGCACGATGGATTTTACCTGGAAATAGGCTGTATCAAAGTAAATTTCCAGAGATACCGAGCCCGCCACAACTTCATTGGGCACAGTATACGTTACGGTAACCTCATCGCCGGCATTTACGGACGTCGCGGAGACCTTAAGGCTTGGCTCTGCGGCAAGGACAGTTGCCGGTAACAGCGAGAGGAGCAAGGCAAAAGAGAGTATACAACTAAGAAGGCTCTTTTTCATAAACTATTCCTCACTTTCATGTAAGATTCGCTAAGACGTTAGGCAGCTTATTGTTAAAATACCGTATGATCTGCGTGGAATCCGCCGCGTTGATGATGGAATCCCCGTTCACATTTGCGGCAAGCAGTCTGTCTGCCTGGTCTTGTGCGCTGCCTTGAGAGAATACATTCGGACTCTTTGCGTTGAAAAATCGCAAGACCTGTGTCGAGTCAGCGGCGTTCACCTTCCCATCGTAGTTCACATCGCCGTACAGCCACAGCTTGAGTTGGCCGCAGTCGTAGTCGGCTTCGCTCACGGTGATGGGAACGATCTTGGGCACATACTTGCCGGGCTTGAGGATCACCAGCTTGTAGTCGCCCGCGGGGATCGCTTGGAAGGTAAAGGTCTGGTCGTGCCGCTTGCCGTCTGCGTTCGCTATCATACCTCCTTTCACGGGTGTGTAGGCCAGCGCGGTCGTATAGACGCCGGCTTTCCACTCCGCCTTGATGTCCGTATCGCCGGCACTGCCGTCATAGAGCAGATACACAGCGTTATCGGTGTCGTTCCAGCTCACCGCCGTCCCGCTGACGCTCACACCCTGGGACACGACGGGCACCTTGATATCTTTCAGGATGATCGCGTCGTTCTCCTTGCTGTAGCTGCAGGAATACGACACGCCGTTGAGCGTGCAGCCGATGAAGACCGGCGGGCAGGTCCCGTCCAGTTCCAGCACCATCTCGGAGATGGTGTACTCCGTTCCCACAGCGCCGGCGTATGCAGGCGGCGTGGATGCCCAGGTAATGGCCCTCACATTCATGCCGTAGGGCAATCCGCCGAAATCGGCCGCTGAGAGCATCTGGTCGCCGGGGTGCAGGGCGGGCATGGTCAGTGCCAGTCGGGCGGCGGGATGTATCTCAAAGGTGACGGACGTATTTCCGTCCCTTGTGAGCTCGTGCTCCGGAACAGTGAACGCACGGCTCACCTTCTTCCTGCTCGCCGTTGACACCGTGGCTTCACTGTCAAAGGTTGCGCCGTCATTGGCGGTAACAGTGACCCTTGCGGTATAGGTCTTGTTCGGGTCGAAGGTCACATAGGAGAGCAGCTTATCCGCCTCCGCGCCCACTGTGTCTCCTTCCCACCAGCTGTAACTGATGCTGCGGAGCGCAGGGTCGTCGAGATACAGGCTGCTGCCGCCTGCCGTGGCATCCATGTCCACGATCACCTTGGTATAATTGATGGCGGTGGAGCTGGTGTAGCTCGGCTTCGCCGTCACGATCCGTTCCGGCATGACGAAGGTGACCTCCGGCAGGTACTTTTCGACCTCCGGATTTTCCAGATAGCTGGAAAGGCCGATCCAATAGTGGAAAGCTCCCGTGCCGCCGGGGCTGGGGTCTGCCCTGACCGTTACCGCCGTGCCGCTGTAAGCCGTGGTGATCTGCGTTCCGGTGCTGTCATAGGCCTTGGCGTTGGTCAAATTGAGCTTCCACGGGGTCGTGCCCTGCTTGATCTGGAAGTGATATACATCGCGGGGAGAAGCGTCATAGGCGTTTTTCTCGCTGTTCCACGCCCGTGTATACACGTCCAGTGTGGTCGCCCTGTGGGAGATCGTGATCGGGCCGGTATACTTGGTGCAGTAGGACGGGACGGCCGAATTGTCCGAATATACGATCTGAGCGTCCACCGGACAATATTCCGGTCGTGTCAGCGTCACCTCAGCCGAGCCGTCCACCGTATAGGTGGCGCCGCTCTGCATATCACGGCCATTCACCTTCAGAGTGGCCTGGGGCAGGTCCCCTACCCTTGCCAGAACGAGGCTGAACGGCTCGCTCCACGCCGTGTAGGTCCGATTGCCCGAGCGTATGGTCTTGCGGGCGCATAGGTAGGTTGTTTGCAGGTGACCGTTTCCATTGGAAACGGTGAAGGTTTCTCCCTTACCCAGCTTCGTTCCCGGCGCTCCGTTAGAGGGGGGCGCCGCGCCGTATCGGACCTCCACGCCGTCGGGGACGACGGCGGAGATGTCCGCCGCATCGTAATAGATGTAGGTAGTGCCGCTCTTCGCCGTTGTGCCGTCAGGCAGCTTCACCGTCGGCGCGGCCGGTTTGGTGGAAAACTTCGCCGTTGCCCATGCGCTCTGCTTACCGTCCTTTGTGGCGTAGGCTTCCACGACCACCGTGCCCCGGTCGGCGGTAACAGGAATCTCAAACCACCCGGTATAGCTCTGTACGTCGGGCATCGTCTGGGTCGTATCGTCATACACCCTGTACCAGATTTCCGCATCAGCCGCTGAGCTGATCGTCACGTCCACTTTATTGCCATCCGGGAAACCGCCCTCGGGCGAGATCCGCGGCTCGGCAAGGGCGTAGGAGATGTTGAAGGGCTCACTGTAATGCCATCTGCCGTCTCTGCCATTCCTCAGGGCAATGCGGTAGCGTCCCTCCGGCACGGAGTAATTGCAGTTCTCGTCCTCTATGCTGAATCTGGACACGCCAGACCACACCTCCAACACATCGCGTCCTTTGGGGTCAGTCACTGCCACCGGCTCGAGAGAATCGTTCAGCGTGTAGTTCTCCGGCACCAGCCGGCCAGCTGCAACTTGCATCCCGTAAGCCGCCTCCCATGTGATCTTGCCGTCGTAACAGTTGTAGGTTTTGTTGTATACCGGCTCCCATTTCGGCTGAGAGGTGAAGGGATCGTACATTGCCAACAGCTTGGTGGTGGATTTTGGCTCCAGCAGCAAAACCGCGAAGTCGCTGGTGGCGCCGTCCGCCGACGTGAAGGTAAGGGGCGCGCCGTCCACGGTGGTCCAGCACTTGAAGGGGATGTTGTCCCACATCTTGGGCGCAGTGATCGGCGCATAAATCGTCGTGCCGAGGCCCGGCGGATATTCCTTACCTGCCCGCGCGAGGTAGTGGCCGTTTCCGATCGCGCCGTCGTAGATGATCACCTTGGCAATCTGTGACGGTGTAACACCAGGCGCATACTCAAAGATACAGGTGCCGTCCGCCTGTAACTCTTCCAGCAGGAGACCCTTACCTGACTCTGTCTTCCAGCCGGGTTTGGCTCCTACCCACCAGATGCTGGTGGGATTTGCTCTGGCATCTGCAAGCTGATCCGAATTAAGATTCCTGACCGTGACCGTCATCTTGCCCACCTTACGCAGCTCGTTGACGCCGTCAGTCCACGGGGCAAAGTTATGGTCCTGATAATAGCCGTTGTAGAAGGCGCACGCGCGGCCACTCAGACCCATGGCGTCCAGTGTAACATTCACATTGCCTTCGGTGTTGATGAGGAAGTAGGTAAACTTAGACTCGTCATTGGGTGGATTCGTTGTGTGGTTGCCGTAAAACTTGCTCTCGTTATACACCGCATTCAGGCCCTGCACATTCAAAATCATGCTGGCATAACTATCGATGATCAGCCGGTTGGTCACGGTGATCGCCCGGTCGTCGCCGGTTTTGTTGCCTGACAGAGTGATGTTTAGCACAAAACTGCCGGACTGGATGGCACTGCCGGATAAATTCAAATTCTGGCAGGCAATGCCGTAGGCTTTCTTCATGCCGGATACATCGCCGTTCACCGCCTTGATGGTCAGCAACCCTCGCGCAGGGTGATTATTGGATATCCGGTAGGTAATATCCTGATTGCCCTTCAGGATCGTCCGTCCAATGGCGGTATAAACGCCGTTTCTCAGGGATGCCGCTCCGGCAGTCAGGTAGTTATCTCCCTCTACCTCAATATACAAAAAATCCGGGTTATAAGGTCCTCCCGTTTCTCCGTCGCAGTAGGTGATGGATTGGCCCTTGAAATTCTTCAGATAGAGTGTGTAATAATATGTCGTGCTGCTTGCAGGTTTTCCCACCAGCCTCACCACATAGTCATCGGGGGTCTCGCCGCCCGGCTCGGCCTCGGTGCTGCTGTTGGTGCGGATGCAGTGGCCGCCCGTCACCCCGGGGTACAGCTTGATGGCCGTGCCGTCCTCCATGATGATCTGATAATGGGCCCGCTTGTCATCGGCCTCCGCTGTCAGCATCGGCGCTCGCATCTGGCCTTGAGGCTGGGCATCCTCACCATTGCTGTAAACGCCCTCCGTGTCTCCATCGTCCTCCGGCGCTTCCGGCGCTTCCGATAGCGCCGGTGTTTCCGGCACGGTGGGTATCTCCGCCTCCGCCTCCGCTGCCGGCAGGGGAGAGGCTGCCTCGCCCTCCGCAGCTGCCGCCATGGCGGGCAGCATCGTGACTGCCATGACAACGGCGAGAAGCCAGGCGGTCAGCCGCTTGGAAAAGCTATGCTTCACTAATACGCCTCCTTTTTTTATTTGCGGCGGCGTCAGGCGCCGCCTGCCTCGGCGAGCCATGCGCGCATTTGCCGCGCCTCCAGATCGCCCATGCAGTATCCGTGTATGAGATGGAGCTCCACCGCCTTATCCAGCGCGGGCTGCTTGTCAGGGTGTCCTGCCTCGCAGACCAGATAGATCCGGCATTCCGGCCGGCGGCGCTGTACCTCTGCCGCCACATCGCAGCGGCCGGAGACGTCCCTGTCCTCCGCGCCGCTTGAAAAATCCATCTCCAGCAGCAGAAGATCCGCCTGCTCCGCTTCACAGTGCCAGACCACATCGTCGAAGTCGTCGGAGAGGATCGCCAGCGGCCGGCACCCCCCCAGCCTGCTCAGCCACTCCGCCGCACGGCGGGTCATGGCGGGGGTGGTGAAGCACACCGCCGCTTTGGGCAAGCTCCGTTCTGCTCCGTCGCCGCCGGTCAGCGGCTCTCTCTTTTGAAAAAGATTCATACCGCAGCCTCCCGTCTCCGCGTCGTGTCGGACTGCGGCAGCCGCGTCCCGCACTCCGGACAGTATGCTGCGATGCCTGTGACGGCCACGCCGCAGCCGGGGCAGCAGCGGTGGCGGGAGCGGTAGAAGTCGTAGAGCGTCTTGCTCGGCAGCGCCGCGCCGCAGTCGGTGCAGTGCGTGTCCTGCGCGCCGTTGGCTCTGCCGCACGCTGAGCAGATCTTACGCCGCCGCATGGTCTCCGGCCCGAAGCCATACTCCAGCAGCGCCACCTGCCGCAGGGCCTTCTTCGTTTGCAGATCATACTCGCTCATTTCGCCGCGACCTCCCCTCCTGCCATGCCGCCCACCAGCAGCTTCGCTCCGCAGACGGGGCAGAAGCGGGCGTCGGATTCCTTCAGCTTTGTGCCGCATTGGTGGCAGAAGGCGGGATATTCCTCCTCCCACGGGGCGCAGTCCAGACATTGCCCCGCGTTGACATTGAACATGGCGGAGGATACATACTGCCCGCATTTGGGGCAGTGGTTGAACTCCCACTTGCCCTCCGTGTTCCAGGCAGCCTCCAGCGCGGCCTCCTCTGTGTCCGCCAGAATGGGCCTTGTCGAGCAGCACAGCTCACCGGAGATGTCGCAGAAAAAGCGAAAAGAGCGTCTGCCTCCGGAGTCTGTGATGACTCGATAAGCCGCTGTTTTTTTTGCCTGCTTCATCCGCATCCCTCCCTTTTCCTTCTTTTCGCCTTGTAAAACGGCCGCGAGGTATGATATACTGGGGTCGTTGAAGCGGCGGCCGCCTTTGTCTGATTCGTGTATAGCATAGACGCCCCTTTTTGTTAACCCTAATTTGCCCGAATTAGGATGGCAAATGAAAAAATAATTCAAAAACGCGATCGTCCGTTGTGTGTTTTCACGCGGACAGCCTGTTTTGGAGGTCTTTCCATGAAAAAGAGAGTGGTTCCCCTGCTGGTGCTTGCAGCATTGATTTTCATCCTGTCCGGCTGCGGAGAGAAGTCCCTGCTGGATAAAAGAGAGCCTGTTTCTCTGTCCTTCTGGCACGTCTACGGCGAGCAGGCCGGCTCGCCCATGGACCTTCTGGTGCAGGAATTCAACCGCACCGTAGGCGCGGAGCGCGGTGTGCAGGTGCAGGTGACCGGCATGAGCAGTGCCTCCAAGATCGGCGGCTATCTGCTGGAGGCGCAGAGCGGCGGCAAGGACGTGCAGGAAATGCCCGATCTCTTTACCTGCCACATCGTGGATGCGCTGGAGCTGGGTGAGGACAACCTTGTGGACTGGAACCGGCAGTTCACCTCCGACGAGCTCTCCAGCTTTGCCGCCGGTTTTCTGGACGACGGCACGGCGGAGGACGGAAGGCTGCTGGTATTCCCCATCTCCAAGTCCACGCAGCTCCTGATGTGCAACGGCAGCGGCTTTGCCCGCTTTTCCGCCGCCACCGGCGCCAGCTATGACGACCTTGCCACATGGGAGGGCTTTTATGAAACCGCCGGCAAGTTCTGCGACTGGTCGGGCAACGCCTTCTGCGCGCTGGATTATCCCATCCGCGCCGTAGAGCTCTGCGCCATGGAGCATGGCAGCGGGGATTTCTACACGGAAAATGGCTGGTACGATACCGACAATGCCGTATTTAAGGAGAGCTGGATGCAGTTCGCCCGCTCTCTGGCACAGGGCCATGTGGTAGTCTCAGACCTCTACTCCAACACGCAGGTGATGACCGGCGACGTGCTGTGCGGCCTCGGCTCCTCCGCCGCCATCCTGTACTACAACGATACCGTCACATATCGGGACGGAACGCAGGAGCCGATGGATCTCCGCGTTCTCCTTCTGCCGAAGACGGCGGGAGCGGACGCGCTGATGACGCAGGCCGGCGTGGGCCTTTGCGCCTATAAGACCACCGACCAGAAGGCAGAGGCGGCTGCACTGTTCGTCCGCTGGCTGACGGAGGCGGAGCGCAACCTCGACTTTGTGGCGCAGACCGGCTATATGCCGGTGCGAAACGGCGCCTTTGACGCTATCGCAGACTATGAGAGCTTCCCAGAGCCTGTGGAGAGCTACCGGCAGCTGTATGCCGCCCTGAAAACCATGCGTGAGAGCTACATCCCCGTATCTGAGCCGCGCTTTGACGGCTATTACGGCAGGGTCAATAGCCTGTATGACGGTCTGCGCCAGCTCCAGCAGGAGCTGCCTCTCCGCGCCGCCGCCGGAGAGGATGTCGATGCGTTGGCGGAGGAGACCTGGGAGCTGCTCTGCTCCATTCATTGAGATGAGGAACTGACCAAGGGAGGACTGACCTGTGCCCCGATTTACACTCTCAAAACTGAAGCAGGCCAAGCCCTCCATGCGTAGGCGGCTGTTCCTCTACATGGGCGCACTGGCAGCCCTGCTGCTGGTGGTGCTGTTTGTCGCGCTTCTTCTGCTGGGACGGCTTAAGAGTCCGCGCGCTGAAACGGAAAGAGCCCTGACCTTCCAGATGGAGGCCTTTCGCGCGGACATGACCTCTCTGTGGCGGAATGTATCTGTCATGGGCGTGCATTTGTCAGAGGATATGACCGGCATCATTGAAGCGCAGGCAGCGGAGCTCTCGTCTCTCAGCGGAAATGCAGACGCTATGGAGAGCCTGCAGGAGGCCATGCTGGAGTCCCTGTGCCAATATGCGCGGCAGACGGACTGCTCCGGCGCATTTGTGCTGCTGGACGCTTCGCTCCATGCCGATGAGCGCTCTTATGGCGGGATCTATGTCCAGCGCGGCAACGCCGAGCATACCACCAGCGATTTTTTGCTCTACCGCGGCATGGCGGACATCGGGCGGCGGCATCAGGTGATGCCTCACCGAAAGTGGGCGCAGGAGTTCTCCTTGTCGGATTTTCCCGACTTTTCCAGGCACCTGAAGGCGGCAGATGCACCCATCGAGCGCAGCTGCCGCACCACGGAGTTCATCACCCTGCCCGGTACTACGGAGCAGGCGATGCTGCTGACCGTCCCCATGATCGGCACGGACGGGACGGTGTACGGGCTATGCGGCTTCTCCGTCAATCAAACCTACTTCTCGGCGCACCATGCCCAGCCCTCCGGCATCGGCAACCTCGCCTGTATCCTGTCGAATCCCACAGAGGGGCTGAACATTCAAAAATGTCTTATGACCTATCCCGCAGACGGCTTCTGCTTTGTGCCGGACGAGCTGCTGACGGAAAAGGCTCTGCGCGGAGGACTGACCGCCTTTGTCGGGTCAGAGCTCTCCTTTGTAGGGCTCTCAGAGCCCTTCGCGGCAGCCAGCGGAGATACCGACGCGCATGCGCTGACTGTGCTGATCCCAAAAAGCAGCTACGACAAGGCCATCCTGAAAAGCGGACTGGAGATCGCCGCGCTGCTGATGCTGCTGGCGTTTTTCGGCGTGGTCTGCTGCCTGTTCTATACCCGCCGCTACCTGCGTCCTATTTTGGAGGACATTGAACAGGTCTCCGCGGCAGATGGGAAGGAGAGGCCGCCCGTTTTTGAGGAGCTGCTGCCGATCTCCGAGAAGATACGCGCCCACGAGGAGACCGTGACCGTTCTGAAAGCGGAACGGCAGGATGCACGGGACAGGGCGGAGCAGCTTCTCAGTGAAAAGCAGGGCCTGCAGGAGCAGGTGCAGAGGGTGGAGGCCGATGCGGAGCGGCTGGCGCAGCGGAGAAAGGGCGAGATCGATCCGGAGGAGTATCGGCTCTTTCTTGCGGCCTATCAGAAGCTGGATTCCGATCTTCGGATCGTGATAGACGCCATGGTCGATGGAGGCAGCGTTCAGGAGCTTGCGGAGAGGCTGGGTAAGAAGATCAGCACGATCTACTCCTATCGCAGAGACGTTTATGGGAAAGTCGGCATTATAGGCTCCGGCAAGCTCCAGCAGCTTCGTGTATTTGTCACACTCATGCGGAGGGAGCAGGATGAGAGAATGCAGGCAGAATAAAGAAGGAAGCCCTCTGCCGTCAGCTTTACAAAGCGGTGCAAGAGCTGGAAGCAAGCTTGGCAGAGCCGGCAGGCAGCTGCTGCCGGCGGCCTTCGTGTGCCTGGTGATCGCCGCAGCCTATGCCTGCCGGATGCTGGCAAAATTCGACATCGGCGGCCCTGCCGTGAACCATATCCGGACGGCGCTCTATCTGCTGCTTTTCGCGCTGTGGGGCGTTTCTCTTGACCGGCGCATCATCCAGCGGCAGGCGCTGCACTGCCTGCGGCTGACGGCGGCGCTGATCCTGCTGTGGCTCCTGCTGCGGACGCTGAAATACAGCGTCGTCACCGGCCTGACGGCGGCGCGGTACGTGTGGTACCTCTACTATCTGCCGATGCTGTTTCTTTCGCTTCTGGGCGTGTATATCGCCCTGCTTTTGGGGAAGCCGGAGGAATACCGCCTGTCCAGACGGGCGGGACTGCTGTCCGTCATCCCCGCCGCGCTGTTTCTGCTGGTGCTCACCAACGACCTGCATCAGCAGGTATTTGCCTTTGAAGGCGGCGTTCCCGGACTGCCGGTTTCCGGTACATATTCCCATCGCCTGCTGTATTATCTCTGCCTTGGCTGGATGGTGGGCTGCATGGCGTTTTCCCTTGCTTGCCTGTTTCGGAAGAGCCGCAGCCCGGGCGGTAAAGCAAAGCGGATAACGCCGTTTGTGATAGGATGCGGAATGCTCCTGTACGGGCTTCTCTACCTGACGGGTATTCCAGCTGTTCGATGGTGGCTTGGCGATATGAACGTGGTGTTCTGCCTGCTGTATGCCGCCATCTATGAAAGCTGCATCCGCTGCCGGATGATACCGTCCAACACGGGATATGCGGAGCTGTTTGAGGCCACGACGCTGGCAGCCTGCATTGCGGATCGCAGCGGTCAGATCGTCCTGCGCTCCCGCGCCGCAGGCGAGGAGATGGTCTGCCCGCAGGAGGGGCGGCGGATCCTTCGCCCCGACGGCATACGAATCTCCTCAGCGCCCATCAGCGGCGGCTACGCCGTTTGGCAGGACAATGTGCGCCCGCTGGCGGAGCTGCGTGCCCAGCTGCAGGAAAACAAGGCGGAAATGGAGCAAAACAAGAAAAAATTGCAGGATGCCTATCTTGTGCAGAAAAGCCTGCATGAGCTGACCGAAAAGAACCGTATCTACAACGAACTGGAGGCGAAGCACAGCCGGCAGACAGCCCAGCTGCGGCGGCTGCTTGCACGATGTGAAGGATCCGCATCCGCCGAGCGGCGAGGCCTGCTGAAAAGAGTGCTGCTGCTGGGTACCTATATCAAGCGCAGCGCCAATCTGTACTTCCTCAGCAGCGAATACCAGCGGCTGCCGCAGCAGGAGCTGCGGCTGACCATTGACGAGGCCGTGCGGGCCTTGACCGCCTGCGGTACGGAGTGCGGCGTGATCTATCGCACAACAGGCCCGATGCGTGCCTCCGAGGTCGTGCGCCTGTTTGCGCTTCTGGAAATCGTTGCGGAAACCACAGTAGACGACCTGCGCTCGCTGTTTATCTCGGTTTCCGACAGGGCGATGGATCTGTCGGTGGAGTGCGCCGCCTCATTGTCGGCGCTGGCCTCGCCGGAGATCACGGTGCGGCAGGAGGATGGGCTGTGGCTCATCCGCACGGCGATAGAGGGGTGGGATGAGCATGGATAGGCGGCAGCGTTTTCGGTTCAGCGCCATCAAGGAGAGCTTTGACCGGCTGCCCACCGCCGTATGCTTTTTTGACCGTTCGGGCGGCATCGTGCTGTGCAACCGGCAGATGTACCGGCTGAGCCAGTATCTGCTCAACAGCGATCTGCAATATCTGGAGGAGCTTCGAGCGGCGCTGGCCTCTCCGCCAGAGGGCGTGACGCCCCTTACCGGCATGGAGAATACCTACCGGTTTCCGAACGGGTCGGTATGGAAATTCGAGAGGGCGAATGTGACCGATCGGCACGGGGAGACCTATATACAGCTGACCGCTGCGGATGTTACGGAGCTGCACCGGGCGCTGGAGCAGCTGGCCGAGGATAACCGAAGACTTGCACAGGACGCGGAAAAGCTGCGCCGTCTGTCGGAAAATGTTGCGGCGGTGGCGCGGGAGAGGGAGCAGCTTGCCGCCAAATCCGCCATGCACGACAGCCTTGCCGCCTGCATCACCGTGACAAAGCAATATCTGGCCGGGGATCTTGGCGCCATCGACGCAGACGTTGTGCTGCGGGAGTGGGAGAAAAGCATCCTCTTTCGGGATGCCGGGCCTTTGCCGGCAAGGGAAGCGCTGCTCGAAAGCGCAGACAGCAGCGGCGTGACCGTCAGAATAAGAGGCGCAGAGCCGGCGGGCGGTGCGGCGGAGCTGATGTATGCCGCCATGCAGGTCTGCCTGAGCAACGCCGTACAATATGCACAGGCAACAGAGCTGATCGTCCATATCTGGGAGGAAGGCGACAGGTATACCGTTCTGATCCGCAATAACGGAAGGCCCCCGGAAAAAACCATTACAGAGGGCGGCGGGCTGTCTAATCTGCGCCGCAGGATCGAAAGGATCGGCGGAACCATGACGGTGCAGAGCCTGCCGGAGTTTAGGCTGGTGATGGGCATACCGGCCCTGGAAAAGCTGGAGGATGACGAATGGCTGTCAGAGACATATTGATCGTTGAGGATCAGGCCCTTGCCAGAATGTATCTGTGTGCCTGCGTGGAAAAATGTGCGGATTGCAGGGTAGCCGGTACGCTGACCCGTGCCGATGCGGCGCTTCACAGGTGCGGCGACGGGCCTGTTGATCTGATCCTGATGGACATCTGTACCGAAAATGATTCAGACGGTCTGGCCGCCGCCGAGGCGATCAAAAAAACCTATCCGCATATCAAGATCGTGATGGTGACCTCCATGCTGGAGGGGCGCTTTCTGGAGCGGGCGAGACGGATCGGGGCTGACAGCTTCTGGTACAAGGATTCTCCCGCCGGCGATCTTGCAGGCGTTATCGAGGGCACTCTGGCCGGCAAGCGCTTCTGGCCGGACAGCACGCCGGCTGTGCGGCTGGGAAACGCCCTCTCCTGCGATCTGTCCGATCAGGAGCTGGAGACGCTGCGCCTGCTTTGCGAGGGGCAGACCAACGCAGAGATCGCCGCGGGAATGAACGTGGCGGAATCGACAGTGCGTACCTACATCAACCGGATGCTGGAAAAGACCGGATACCCCAACCGCAACCGGCTGATGGTCGCCGCTGTCGGCAAGCGGCTGGTCGTGCCGGCAAGCCTGTTCGGCGCAGCGGAAGAAAATTGAGCAAAATGCGGCGTTCGCATTTTCTGTGAAAAACGGCTCTGTCTGTCCTCACTTCTGAGGACAGACAGAGCCGTTTTTCCATGCTATGATAGCTGCATACAACGGGATGAGGATATCGCAAAAGGAAAGAGGGATGGCTCGATGCGTAAAATGGTGATCGATATGCAGAACTACCTGTTTGCCGATGCTGTGGCAACTGCGTTCAAGAGCTCTGACTACGATATCGAGGTAATCCGTGCCGAATCCCCCAGAGACACTGCGGAGCTGTGCCAGATCTACGAGCCGTTTGTGCTGGTGATGGAAGTGACGGGGTATACGCCGTGGAGACTCAGCGAAAGGCTGAAGCTGCGCGGCGAGGTAAGAGCGCTGTGCCCCAACTGCAAGATCGCGCTTATCGTGGACGCCAACACCGAGCGGCAGACGGCAAAGGACATCCGGGATGCCAAGAAGGACGGACTGATCGATCAGTTTTTCTATGGCTCCATGTCCGCCGAGTATTTGATGGACCAGATCTACGCCATGTAACGGAAAGAACCCGTACTGGGATGATTTCACAAGCAGCGACAGGAACCTGCCGAATCGGGCAACGACTGAAAGGAGAAGATGTTATGGCGAACAAGTGTGGAATTTGCGGCGCGGACATTAACCTGATGCAGACCCAGAAGCTGGCGGACGGCAGCTGCATCTGCCGCAGGAATTGCAGAAGCCGGGGCTTCAAGGTGTACGACTATGTGCATGGCAATCTGCCCGGCGTGAGGGCACATCTGGCGCAGGTGGAGCGGGGGACGAAGCTGTGGGAGCACTACTTTGTGCCCCGTCTGAAGACGAAGGATAAGAACCAGAAGCTGACGCGCTTCGGCGCGCACCTGTATGTGGCGGAGGACATCGGGCTGGTGGCCTTTACACAGGTGGACTACAAGATCCTGATCTTCGGCAAGACCACGCGCGCCTGCGTGTACCGCATCGCCGATCTGCGGAACTATAAGTATGAAGAGCAGATGGTGAGAAACGGCGACAAGACGGAGAAAAAGTCCACGGTGCGGATGGTGTTCATCAACACCGCCGGCATGAACGCCTTTAATCTTGAGGTGAACAACTTCAAGGAGTATGAAAAGCTCAGCAAGTATTTCGACACCCTGTTCGGCGTGCAGAAGACGCTGGGCAACGCCGCCAACACATGGAAGCAGCAGATGACGGCTATCAAGGACGTGGCCTCAGGCCTCAGCGCCGCCATGCGGGGCCAGGAGGACGCTGAGGAGAAGGCGGCAGCCGCCATCAACTCTCTGGACGCAGCAATCTACGGCGACCGCACCGAGTGGATCCGCCGGGCGGACACGGCGCTTGCCGCATTTAACGGCTGATACTGCGGGGAGACAGGCGTATGAACAGAAGACGGCCGTATATACCAGCCCTTCTGCTGATGCTGGCCGGGGCCGGATGGGCCGCAGGCAGGAGATGCAGAAAAGAACGCTGATCATTTCCATTCCGAGAATTTCAAGGGGCGGTAGGGCGCTGTGTCCCTGCCGCCTCGCCAAAGCAGGTGAGGCGCGACCATGAAAAAAATAGGGATCATTTGTCTGCTGGTGCTGCTGCTGCCGATCATGGGCTGCGGGCAAAAAAAGGACACGGAGCCGCTGACCGTAACGCTGTGGCACGTCTATGGCGGCGAGGTGGATTCTCCGCTGAACACCCTGATCGAGCGGTTTAACAGCACGGTGGGGGCGGAGCGGAACATCCGCGTGAAGGTGGAGCTGGTCAGCAACAGCGGCAGCATTCACAAAAGCGTGCTGGCTGCCGCCAACAGCGACCCGGGCGCACCGTCGCTGCCGGATATGTTCGTATCCTATCCCAAGACGGTGCTGGCTCTGCCGGAGCAGGACATATTGGTGGACTATCGGGACTACTTCAGCAAGGAGGAGCTGGCGGCGTTTATTCCCGCCTTTCGGGAGGAGGGAACGATCGGCGGGCGACAGGCGATCCTGCCCCTTGCCAAATCCACCGAGGTGCTGTTTGTCAACCGGACGCTGTTTGACCGGTGGGCGGCTCAATCCGGCGCCAGCTATGACGATTTGACCACATGGGAGGGCGTTTACGCACTGGCAGAGCGATACGCCGCGGATACCGGAAAGTGCTTCTTTGTCCACGATTACCATTTTAACTACTTTCAGGTGGGCGTGAAGTCCTTGGGCGAGGATTTCTTCCGGAATGACGGCGTAAGGCTCGGCTCCGGCTTTAAGCGCGCCTGGGAGCCGTATGCCCGGGCCGGGCTGACGGGCGGCCTGTGGCTGCACGGCGGATACGCCACAGAGCCGCTCCGCACGGGAGACGCGGTGGTATCCGTGGCCTCCTCCGCCAGCGTGCTCTACTATTCCGACACGGTGACATATCCGGACAATACCTCGGAAAAGGTGGAAATCACCTCCATGCCCTGTCCGGTGTTTGAGGGAGGCGACAAGCTGGTGATGCAGCGCGGCGTCGGAATGTGTACCGTGAAGTCCTCTCCGGAGCGTGAAAGCGCGTGCATCACCTTCCTCAAATGGCTGACCGAGCCGGCGTGCAACGCGGAATTTGTGACCAGTCTTGGCTATATGCCGGTGACGCAGGAGGCCTTCGACAAATACTTGCCCGCCGCCGTGGAAAAGCTGAGTGACCCGCTGTATGTGTCGCTGTATGAGACCTATCTGCAAACGCAGGAGGCGTATACCTTCTACTACCCGCCGCAGATGGAGAATTATCTGGAGCTGGAGACGCGGTTTGAAAATCTGGCGCGGCTGAAGCTCACTGCGGGGCGGGCGCAATATCTGGAGGGCGGCCATACGCTGGACGCGCTGCTCCGGGAGACGTTGGACAGCTTCCAGATGGATTACGGCACATGAAAGAGGAAAGGCGTATGCAGTCGATTCGGAATGTGATTCGCAGCCCATACATGGCCGGCCGCAGCATGGGTGTGCGGCTGCTGCTGTATTGGTCCGCCATGGCGCTGCTGCTGGTGGCGACGATCCTGTCGATCCTGATGGCCACGGGTGTGCTGTCCCATCCTGCGCGGCAGCTGGCCGGCGCTCTCGACATTCAGCAGAGAAATACATACGCGGCGCTGGATGCACAGATGGATGATCTGACAGCGCGCGGCGCGGCGCTGTCGGAAAAGCTGGGGCGGGAGCTGGACGCTTTTCTTGCGGCCAAGGGCATTCCCTTCAATGCGCTCAACGATGATCCGAGCGCCATTGCGGAGCTGGAGAAGCGGCTGTATGCGCCGTTGAGCAGTACGCTGAGCGCCGCCTCATGCAGCGGGATCTTTTTCTGCCTGAACGTTACCGCCAACACGGCGCTGCCCGATGCGAACGCTCAGAGAGCGGGGCTGTATCTGCGCTATACCGGCCTTCAGCCTACGGTGGCCTCGGAGCAGGACGTGATCTGCTTCCGCGGCGCGGCAGAAGCGTCGCGGGAGCTGCAGCTTCAGATGCACAACCGCTGGAATCCGGAGCTGAATACTGCGCTGATCCCCGGCAGCGAGAAGCTTTTCAACAGCCAGGCTGCGCGTCCGGCGGAGGGCAGCCTGTGGACAAAGCGCTCGGAGCTGCTGGACACATGGGAGCACGTGATGCTGCTTTGCGTGCCGGTCATGGACAGCAGCGGCGCGGTGCGGGGATTTTGCGGTATGGAGATCAGCGATCTCTACTTCACCCTTTCCCACGACACCGTGTCCAGCATCTATGGTAATATGCTGACTCTGCTGGCGCCGATCGACGGCGACAGGCTTGATCTGTCGGGAGCCATGCTGGGCGCCACCGCCGGCTCGCGTCTGACGGCAGACGGCGTGCTGCACATCGAGCCGAGGAGATACTATACCGTCTATGGCGATGGAAAGGATTTCTATCTGGGGCGGCACCGGCTGCTGGACGCCGTTACCTCGGATGGCATTCCGCTTGCCGCGGTGACGCTTGTGGCGGCCAACGTCTTCCGCAGCTATGAGCGTGAGACCCAGCTCGCATGGCTCCTGGGCTCAGTGTTCTTCCTGCTGGCGATGCTGGCAGCCGCGAACATACTGTCCCGCCGCTTTGTCAAGCCGATCAACGAGAGCCTTGCCGCGGTCAGAGGCGGTACAACAGAGGCGGTGGCCTCCGGTATTCCGGAAATCGACGAGCTGCTGGCCATGATCCGCGAGCGGCCGGTGGGCGCGCTGCCGCCCGATGTGGAGGCGCGGCTTTGCAGCTTTGCGGAGAGAGCGGGCACGCTGACCGGCATGGAGCGTACCATCCTGCAATACTACATGGACGGCTATACCGTCAGGGATGTGCCTGAGCTGGCGCGCATCAGCGCCAGCACGGTAAAGACGCATAACCGCAATTTGTACCGGAAGCTGGGCGTGGATTCGTTCGATGAGCTGAAGGTGTATCTTGAGCTGTTTGCCGCTTGCAGCCGCAGCGGTGAGCTGCTGAACAGACAATAAAGACGATAGACAGAGTGCACAATCCGATGCGAACCGGATTGTGCACTCTGTCTACGCCTAAGGGTGATTTTTGCGTTTGGCGGCAAAGTTCACCCTTAGGGTAATAGACATTTCGGGGGTTCGGACAATAGAATTCAGTTAGATATGAGATGGTTGACGGATGTGCCCGAACACGGAAGAGCGAGCCGTGACGCAAGTGAGGAGGGGCCGGAATGCGCCGTATTATCAAAGCGTCCATGGAGGACATATCCTCTGCGGAGAGGTTTCAGTTTTCGCTGCGCTGCGCGGTGTGCGGCTTTTGCTGGGAGAGCCAGCCGGCGCGGTTTTCCAAGGCGGGAGTGCAGCCGGAGAACGAGGGGAAGCGCGTGATCTTTCAGGCGCTGTACCAACGGGAGCGGGAGGATGCCTTTAAGCGGGCCGCCGCAGAGGCGCTGGAGCATTTCAGCCTGTGCCCGATCTGCAAGCGGCTGGCCTGCGACCGCTGCTTCCTGTTGGGAGAGGATATCGACCTGTGTGCCGACTGTGCGGCGTTTTTGCAGGAGCACGGCGAGCCGGTGGAAGGCCTGCCTGTGGAAAACGGATAAAAGGAGGCGGCGCCGATGAAACGGAGATTCTGGATAGGAGGTGTACTGCTGGTCATGGCATTGTGGGGAACGGCAGGCTGCGGCAGAACAGAGGACCCGCTCATCGGCCAGATGGTGGACGGCCCCGGTATGATGTATACGCCGGAGGATCAATCTCCCTTTGCGGGGACGTGGCAGAGCCGAGACGGCACCATTGTTATGGAGGTGGAGAGCAGAGGGCAGTTTGAGGCATCCGGCATACAGGTGTTTGTGGACGGCGAGCCGGATTTCGCGTCCGCCGCATGGGTGTATAAAACAGGGAATGTAAAGCTGACGCAGGAGCATAAGGATATCCTCATGACGGGAACCTTCGACCGTCTGACATTCAGCCACGAGGAGAATGCCTTTTGCGTCCGTTACAGCGACGGCAGCGGCCTGAGATGGCTGACAAGGGACGGCGCGGCGTGCGGTGAGGCGGACGTGAGCTTCTCCGACCAGCCGCAAGCGCCGTCGTCCGCAGCGTGGAGCTGTCCCGCCTGCCGGACAGAAAACGAGGGCAATTTCTGCACCAACTGCGGCCTGACGAAGCCGCTGGCTTGCGGTGTATGCGGCTGGCAGCCCGAACCGGACGCCGCGGCGCCGGCGTACTGCCCGGATTGCGGCAACCGTCTCAAGTGAGACGTGCCGATATATGTACGTTAGATAGAAGGAAGCAATAGGAGAAAACAGTAAAAACAGGAGGGACCGTGATGAAAAGCATAAAAAAGCTGACGGCGCTGCTTCTGGCGCTGGTCATGGCGCTGACGCTGGCGGCCTGCGGAGGCGGCAAGGGCGGCGCCAAGAGCAACCCCGCCGTAGGTAAGTACATGGGCGAGACAGTTTTGTCCTTTGACGAGTGGGTACCCATGGACGAGGTGTACGATCTGGGCGACAACTACATCGAGCTGAAGGACGACGGCACGGGCTGCTTCATGCTGGACGGCGACCCGACGACCATCGAGTGGAAGCTGACGCAGGACGGCGCCCTGACGCTGGACAGAGACGGATCGATCTGCAACTGCACGCTGAAGGACGGCCTGATCATGGTGAATGACTACTTCGGCTTTGACCTGCAATTGACCTTCCGGAAAAGCGGCGGCAGTACCGGCGGGAACACCGGCGCGGATGAAATGTCTTTGGATGACTTCGCCGCGGTGTACGGCGGCGACTGGCATGGCATGGCGGGTCTTTCGGACGCCACCGGCGACTTTGAGGCGCTGAACGACACCGCCCACGAGATCCTGGCGCGGCTGGTGTTCGACGGGAACGGCGGCTGCGAGGTGTGGCTTGCCATGTATCTGGAGGGCGAGAACGACTTCAACTTTGCGGATACCTATGCGCGTGTGGTACCGGATGACGATAGCGGTCTGGAGCTGCGCGGTATGTTCATGGGCGGCGAGATGCAGGACGGCATCCTGTCTGTGGACGAGACCGGCGCGCTGTATGTGAGCTGCGAGGTGGACTCCGATCTGGTGGACGGCTCCATCAGTCTGCTGGCCAACCTGCGGCATCTGGACGACGAGAACTGGACGGACGACGATTATATCCCCATGCCGGAGAGTGCGGTGGAGTATTATCGCGGCAAGACCTTTATGGAGATCGCCAATACCTTTGAGATCGACACCAGCCTGATCCCCGATGACGGCAGCGGCGGAAGCGTTATCACCCCCGTGGGCGGCGGCGACAACGGCGGCCTGCCGGAGAACTATCCCTACGAGCGCACCACCACCAACGGACTGGGCGAGTACGGCAAGTCCAATCCCGATGCCACCGGTCTGGCGGATCTGCCCACCATGCAGAAGGTGCGGCAGGAGCTGTGGGATATGGGCTCCTCCAAGTCCTCGAAATTGACCTATGACGACATCAAGGCCATGCTGGGCGGCGAGGACGGCATCCCCCATACCGGCATGGACGAGAAGAGCTGGAACAGTGAAAAGCACGCCTACGGCTGGTTCAACGGCGAGGGTGACTACTATGTGCTGTACTTCGTGGTGCGTGACGGCGACGAGTATTACACGGCCGCTACCTTCTCCAGCAGCGTGAGAGGCGACAGCTGACGAACGGTACGGAAATCAGAGAAAGGAAGGCAGAGATATGCAAGTAACGTTGAACGCGCTGCCCGCTTCGCTGGCAGAATTCCGGAACCTGTCCCTGAAAACCCCGGATGAGGTGGTGGCGGGCTTCCTGTGTGCATTGAACCTGTATGTAAAAAATCCCAACGAGGGTGTGGAGGCCATGAACCTCCTGCGGGGGCCCCGACCCATGACTCCCTATGACAGCCAGTTCCTGCGGGATCGTCTGCGGGGCAAGGAGTATCTGCCGCTGGCGTACTTCGCCGGGGCTACCCCCCAGAACAGCTACGTTCCCACCCAGCCCTATGTGCTGGACGTACTGGCCGACCCCCGTCCGCAGGACATTGAGCCGGGCTATCTGCGGGTATTTATCGCCACACCCGGCGCGGACTCTCCCCGCCCCATCAAGCTGCGGCAAAAGCCCTCCACCGGCGAATGGTTCCTGTGGGAGTATTCCAGCCCGCTCAGCGGTATCCGTACCCCGGCGGCGCAGGATCCCTGGGCGTGAGCCGTGAAACGGCGGTGGTATCCGCTGGCGCTGCTTCTGGCGCTGGCGCTGACCCTGACAGCCTGTCAGGTGGAGTTCATCCCCCACGGGCAGCCGGAGAACAACGGCGGCACCACGATAGACACACCGCCCCTGCCCGGCGGCAACAACGATGTGTCAGATCCGGTGGACGGCGTTGACCCGGTGGGAGATGTGGACCCCGATGACGATGATTACTGGGGCGACATAGGCTTCGGCAGCTTCTCCTACTCCCATCCCGATGCTGTTTACGCGGGCAAGCGGCAGTATCTGGATGGGACATGGGTCGGAACTTCGGTCGAGACGGCGGACGGGAGGATACCGCTGGAGACAGAGGGCGAGTCCTTGACGCTGACGTTCATGAGCGCCGATGGCGTGACCGACTTTATGGGCGAGGGTGTATGGAGCATGGTATGCCAGTACGACGCCGCCTACTCCAACGGCGAACGTGAAACGTTGAACGAGCTGTATATAAAGTTCCTCGGCGGCCCCATGTATCATGACTGCGGCAATCAGGAGTGGTTCGCAGCGCTGGGCGGCGGCCCGAAGGGTGTTGAGTTCAACGTGACCGTGACCGACAACAACTATCTGGAGCTGCGCCGCTTCGGAGAGGGCCCGCATCAGATGTGGATCGTCTACTGCGAGCGGTCGGACGGCCGGTGGATCGAGGAATAACGGCAGTATTCCATTGTACGGAGAAATCAATTCAAAGAAAAGGAGATTACATAACTATGGGACTTATTAAGGCGGCAATGGGCAGCTTCGGCGGCGTGATGGCGGATCAGTGGAAGGAATATTTCTACTGTGAGGCCATTCCTGAAAACGTACTGGCGGTAAAGGGCCAGAAGAAGACCACCAAGCGCTCCAGCAACACCAAGGGCGACGAGAACATTATCACCAACGGCTCGGTCATCGCGGTGGCGGACGGCCAGTGTATGCTCATCGTGGATCAGGGCAGGATCGTGGATATGTGCGCCGTGTCCGGCGAGTATACCTATGACATGTCCACCGAGCCGTCCATCTTTACCGGCGAGCTGGGTGAAGGCATCAAAAATGTATTTAACAACATGGCCAACCGCTTTACCTTTGGCGGCGAAGCGCCCAAGGATCAGCGCATCTACTATTTCAATACCAAGGAGCTGATCGGCAACAAATACGGTACGCCGTCCCCTGTCCCGTTCCGGGTGGTGGATCAGCGGGCCGGTATCGACATCGACGTTGGCATCCGCTGTTTCGGTGAGTACAGCTACCGTATCAGCAACCCCATGCTGTTCTACACCAACGTCTGCGGCAACGTCAGCGAGGACTATACCCGCGACCGGCTGGACAGCCAGCTGAAGACCGAGCTGCTGACTGCCCTTCAGCCCGCCTTCGCCAAGATCGGAGAAAACGGCATCCGCTACTCCCAGCTGCCAGGTCACACACTGGAGCTGGCCGATGCTCTGAACGAGGTGCTCTCCAAAAAGTGGCGGGACCTGCGGGGCATCGAGATCGTCTCCTTCGGTGTGTCCAGCGTGACGGCGGACGAGGATGACGAGAAGATGCTCAAGGAGCTGCAGCGCAACGCGGCGTTCATGGATCCCACCCGTGCGGCGGCGCATCTGGTGGGCAGTCAGGGCGATGCCATGAAGATGGCGGCGGGCAACCAGGGCGCAGGCCCGGCCATGGCCTTTATGGGCATGAATATGGCGGGGCAGGCCGGCGGCATGAACGCCCAGAACCTGTTCGCTATGGGCCAGCAGCAGCCGGTGCAGCAGCCCGCCGCACCTGCTGCACCTGCCGGATGGACGTGCGCCTGCGGTCACGCGGGAAACACCGGCAAGTTCTGTGCCGAGTGCGGCCAGCCCAAGCCCGCCCCAGCCGGCGAGTGGAAATGTGCCTGCGGCGCGGTGAACACCGGCAAATTCTGCGCGGAGTGCGGCCAGCCCAAGCCCGCCGATGAATGGACCTGCTCCTGCGGCACGGTGAACAAGGGCAAGTTCTGCGCCAACTGCGGTCAGCCTCGCCCCTGACGGTGAAAAAGGTGATGATCGGTCTCCTTGGACTGGCGTTGGCAGGTGCGCTGACGGCTGGCGGCGTGCAGCTCTACCGCTATCTTGTGACCGACCGGATATCGGACGGCGACGGCATGGTGAACGAGTTCAGCAACGTCTTTCGGGATGGCGACACACTGAAAAGCATACGCTGGTCGCAGAGCGCCTCGAGCGATGACAGCTGCTTCCGCTTTGATCTGGAGGAGACGGACGGCGCGTATACCATCTCCGGATGGTGCGCCGACACCAAGGGCGGCCAAGGCCGGGTGGAGCGGACAGACGCGCCCCTGACGGCGGAGCAGTGGGCGGAGATAGAGACGTGCCTGCGGGAGAACTGGCACCAGCCGCCCAAGGCTTTGCCGGAGGGCCTGTTCGTCCTTGACGGGACGGACAGCACGCTCCTTATCACCAGTCAGAGAGAGGACGAGGTGCTCACGGCGGAATACTGCGGCGAGTATGAAGATGCCCTGCGGGATCTCCTGCGGGAGCTTCTCGCAGGCACCTCTGAGGAGTACGCCCCCGCGGAGGATACGGAGTAAAGCAAAGCAGGGCCGACCAACCCCTGCGGAAAGAGAAAGGAGACTTCTATGCCCGACTATTACGACTACTATGGTTACAGCAGCCCCCCTGCCTATAACCCAGTGTCCACCATTGTCGCACTTGCCTTTTGCGTGTTTGTTCTGGTGTGCCTGTGGATCGTCTTCCGGAAGGCCGGTAAGCCGGGCTGGGCGGCGATTGTCCCCATCTACAATCTCTACGTACTGTTTGAGATCACCTGGGGCAGCGGCATTCGCTTCCTGCTGCTGCTGATCCCCATTTACAACATTATTCTGGGGATCCAGACACAGGTGCGGTTGGCCAAGGCCTTCGGCAAGAGCGGAGGCTTTGCGGCGGGACTGATTTTCCTGCCCTATATCTTCATCCCCCTGCTGGCCTTCGGCGGCGCAGCGTATCAAGGGGCGCCCGACAAGGCGGGCGATCAGCCCAACCGTCCGAATGCCCCCTATCAGAGCGACCCGCATCTGCAGCCCAGCGCCGGTTATCAGCAGCCCAGCCAACCCCAAAGCCCGTACGCTCAGCCGCAGCAGACTCCGTATACGCCGGCGCCGCAGGCCGCTGCCGCTCCCGCCTTTTGCCCCTCCTGCGGCGCAAAGAGCAACGGCGAGAAATTCTGCCAGAACTGCGGCGCACCTCTGCGCTGACCATTTCCCAGACCGCCCTTACCGGACGGAAAATAAATCGTGATGGAAACAAAGAAAGGAAACCTGCCATGAAAAAATCGATCACGCTTGTGCTGGCCGTATTGATGATGCTCTCCCTCGCTGCCTGCGGCGGCGGTGGCGGCAGCAAGGACGGCGCTCTTCCCGGCATTGACATGAAATCTGCGGAGCTACAGACCGTTTCCTCCGACAGAGCGACCCTTGCGGTGCTGAACGAGACGTTCTTTACCTATCTGGGCGGCTTGAACTACTTTACCGACAGTGACGCACAGTCAAAGCTGACCTATGCGGATCTGAAGGAGCATATCGGCGTGGACTGTGCCGAGTACCGATATGAAACGGACTACCAGCGCGGTGTGTACACATGGTACGCTGCCGAGGATGATGCGTGCTGCCTGAACCTGTTCTTCGGTGACAATGGCAAGCTGATGGCTGCCGGTGCGTATAACCTCAGCCTTTGATTGACCCTGACGGATTGTATTATCATCTGAACGCCATTTTTCACGGGAGCGGCTCAAAGCCGCTCCCGTGGCGGAAAGGAGCGAGTAATGGCATCCCAAATTACCAACTATAAATGCCCTGCCTGCACCGGCCCTCTGCACTTTGTAGGGGCCTCCGGCATGCTGGAGTGCGATTTCTGCGGGGCAAAATACGATGTGGCGCAGATCGAAGCTCTGTACGCAGACAAAGAGGCCAAGGCCGTAGAGGCCACAGAGCAGGCCAGCGCCAAGGAGGAGAAGAACCGCCAGAGAATCGCGGAGATGGAGGCGCAGGGGTGGGACACCTCCGGTATGTCCAGCGACTGGGGCGCGGACGCCGCGGGAATGAAGGCCTACAACTGCCCCAGCTGCGGCGCAGAGCTGATCTGCGACGCCAGCACTGCCGCCACCTCCTGCCCCTATTGCGGCAACCCCACAGTGGTTCCGGGGCAGTTCAGCGGCGCGCTGAAGCCGGACTTTGTGATCCCCTTCAAGCTCAGCAAGGAGGACGCGACGGCAGCCCTGAAGAACCACTATAAGGGCAAGCCCCTGCTGCCCAAGGCCTTCACCAACGGCAATCACATTGAGGAGATCCAGGGCGTATACGTTCCCTTCTGGATGTTCGACGGCCAGGCGGAGGGCTCTGTGGATTATGAGGGACTGATCATCCATGTCTACGAGAGCGGCGACTACGAGATCACCGAGACGGAGCACTATGACGTACACCGCGGCGGCTCCATCTCCTTTGAGAAGGTGCCGGTAGATGCCTCCAGCAAAATGCCGGATGACCACATGGACTCCATCGAGCCGTATGACTACGCCGGCCTGAAGCCTTTTTCCACCGCCTATCTGCCGGGCTTCCTGGCGGACAAGTACGATGTAACGGTGGAGCAGAGCCATGAGCGGGCGGACGGACGTTGCTCTGCATCTCTGGAGGGCGCGCTGCGCCGCACTACCACGGCGTATGACAGCTGCATCCCCCTGCGGCAGGACATTCACCTGCGGCGCGGCAAGGTACACTATGCGCTGCTGCCGGTGTGGATGCTGCACACCAAGTGGAACGGCAAGGATTTTCTCTTTGCCATGAACGGACAGACCGGCAAGCTGGTGGGTGACCTGCCTACGGATATGGGCAAGTTCTGGGCCATCTTTGCCGCCATCGCCGCGCCGGTGAGCGCAATCGCCGCAGCAATACTGATGCTGCTGTAAGGAGGGCGGGCAACATGAAAAAGAGAATGATTACATGGCTGCTGGCTCTGCTGGCGGCGCTGACGCTGATCGTTCCCGCATGGGCGGAGCAGACGGAGGACGACCTGTTCGTGTACGACACGGAGAACCTGCTGACCGAGGACGAATGGCTGGAGCTGGAGCTGCTGGCCGATGAGATCTCCTGGCGGTACGGCTGTGCCGTTTACATCGTTACCATCTACGACTACGAGGACTACGACAGCGACATCCACTACGCGTCGGTGAACATCTACGACAACAATAGCTTCGGCATCGGCGAGAACCGCGAGGGCATCATGCTGATGATGAGCACATACGCCCGCGATTACGACCTGTACGTCCGCGACGGCGGCATCGCCGAGTACGCGGTCAACAAGTATGGCCGCCACCAGATGACGGAGGAATTCCTCGACAACTTTGCCGACGACGACTGGGCGGGCGGCTTCAGAGACTATCTGAACGCCTGTGCCGAATATCTGAGCCTTGCCGAGCAGGGGCACCCCGTCAGAAAGCCGCTGATCAAGGTGCTGCCTATGGCGCTGGGTATCGGCATCGTTCT
>CAKTOK010000024.1 GCA_934589835.1 uncultured Oscillospiraceae bacterium
AAGGCTGGTGCCCTGGCCATTGTGCTACACCCGCGTACGCCCTCCGCTCAAATCGTCAGCTCGATTATATTAGCACAGACGCGGGGCATCTGTCAAGAATAAAATCAAAAAATAGGAAAAGAGACGGCTCTCGCCGTCTCTTTTTTATGCGTGCTCCCGCCGGAGATAGCCGTAGTCCATGCGGAAAATGTTGCGGATCAGAGGGACGCTCAGCACCGCGTCGGCAGCGATCCATGCCATCGGATCGGCCGCGCACAGCGCGTAGAACGCCAGCGGTGGGGCCTCGGCGCTGACGACGCCGCCCGCCACGGCAGCAGGCAGCAGCAGGCACACGGCGATGCGAGCCACCAGCTCCGCTCCGCCGGCGCCCAGCACGAACGGCGAGCGCCCGATGCCCTGTACACAGTTTCGGATGAGGAAGATGCCGCCCAGAAAGGGATACATGGCGAAATCCACATAGAGATAGGTGTTGCCGAAGCGCACCGTCTCCGCCGTCACCTTATCGGCGCTGAGGAACACATGGAGGTACAGGTCGTTGATCGTCAGCAGCAGGCCGATGCCCACCGCCGCAGCCACCATAATGCCCATGACCACCATGGCCTGCAGCGTGCCCTTTTTGATGCGGTCATACCGGCCCGCTCCCAGATTCTGGGCGGTGAAGCTGGTCATGGCCGTGCCCAGCGCGTTCATGGGCGTGACCACCAGATTGAACAGCTTATTGGCGGCGCCAAAACCGTTCTGGGCGGCGCTGGACACCATGCGGCCGTCCAGCATATCAAACTGCACCACTACGCTCTGCATGACGATGATGCCCACGGCCAGCACTGAGAATTGCAGGCCAAGCGGGATACCGCGGCTCACATGGCGGCGCACATCGTACAGATTCACGCGCCAGTCCTCCCGATGCAGGCGGATGCTGGGATAGCGGGCGAAGGCGTAAAGAAAGCAGCCCACCGTGCTGATGAGCTGGGCGGAAACGGTGGCCGCCGCCGCACCGGCCACGCCCCAATGGAACCGGATGATAAACAGCAGATCCAGCCCCACATTCAGTACCGTGGAGAACAGCAGAAACACCAGCGGCGTCACGGAGTCGCCCATGCTACGCAGGAACGAGCAGATAAAGTTATAAAACAGCTGGGCGCCGATGCCCACGAAAATGATGAAGCAGTAGGTATAGGCAGCGTGGTAGACCTCCGGATCGTCGGGCGTCACGTTGATCCACGCCAGCATGGGATTCAGCAGGAGCAGCGCCGCCGTGGTCAGCAGCACCGTCAGCGCGGCGGACAGCACGATCTGGGTGGCGAGGCTGCGGCGCACACCTGCATCGTTCTGCGCCCCCACATGGCAGGAGGTCACCACACAAAAGCCGGCGCTGACGCCGAAGGCAAATTGCAGGAAGATGAACACCAGCGATGATGTGTCGTTTACGCCGGCCACCTCCTGCGCCGTCAGTGTCTGCCCCACAATAGCCGCATCGCTGATGGAGTAGACCTGCTGCAGCAGATAGGACAAGATCACCGGCAGCGAGAACACCAGAATGGTCTTCCAGCAGGTCCCCCGCGTCAGATCCAGCGGCTTGAAAAGCTGAATAGCAGTCTTTTTTTCGGGCATAAAGGGCGCCTCCTCCCTATTTTCTTCTCAAGAATCGCATGATATCCCTGAAAACGCGCCTTGTCAATCGGCAGAATGCACGATACCGCAAAACATCCCCCCTACCCACTTGTGCGAAATTCGTAGATGCGCTATAATAGGCACATTATACAATGGGAGGTTATGGACACATGGAGCGCAGCGCCATCCGGCAGCACAAAAAGACAACGGTAATCGTCATGCTGGTCTGCGCTGTGGCGCTGGCCGCGCTGGGCTGCCTGCTGGTGGGCTCCTCCCACATGACCGCGGCAGAGTGCTTTGACGCGCTGCTGGGCCGCAGCGGCGGCACAGCGGCGCGGATCATCTGGAGCATCCGCATTCCCCGCCTGCTGGCGGCGCTCATCGCCGGCGCAGGCTTGTCGGTGGCGGGCCTGATGATGCAGACCACATTGGGCAACGCCATGGCCTCTCCGTCCACGCTGGGCGTGTCCAACGCGGCGGTGTTCGGCGCCAACCTGTCCATCATTGCCTTCTCCGGCGGCTTTCTCACCACCGGCAACAATCCGGCCAATTATGGTGTGGGCGTCAACCCCTTTGCCACATCGCTGCTGGCCTTTGTGTTTGCGGCGGCGTCCACCCTGCTGATCCTGGGGCTGTGCCGCCTGCGGACATTTTCCCCCAACGTGGTGGTGCTGGCCGGTATCGCGCTGGGCGCTATGTGGACGGCGGCCACCACCGTGCTGCAATTCTACGCCACGGACGTGGGCCTGTCGGCGGCGGTGATCTGGAGCTTCGGCGATCTGGGCCGCGCCACCTACCGCACGGACTGGATCATGCTGGCGGTGGCGGCGGCGGGCACGCTGCTGTTCTGGCTGCTGTCGTGGCGCTATAACGCGCTGCTCAGCGGCGGCGACACCGCCGCCAGTCTGGGCGTCAATGTACCGCTGCTGCGATTTCTCTCGCTGCTGATCGCCTCCGTCATGACGGCGGTGTGCGTATCGTTTCTGGGCGTCATCGGCTTCGTGGGTATCATCTGTCCTCACACCGTCAAGCGCCTGCTGGGACACGACCACCGCTGGTCCATCCCCGCCTCGGCCCTCAGCGGCAGCCTGCTTCTGCTGCTGGCCGATCTGCTGTCCCGCAGTCTGGGCAGCGGCTCGGCGCTGCCGGTAGGAGCCATTACCTCCCTGCTGGGCGCGCCGTTCTTCCTCTCTGTCCTCTTTGCCCGAAAGGAGATGCCGTCATGCTGACCGTGGAGCAACTGACCTATCGCTATGACCGGTGGAGCGCGCCGGTGCTCAACGGTGTGGACCTGACGCTGCATGACGGTGAGATCGGCATTCTGCTGGGCCGCAACGGCTCCGGCAAGACCACGCTGTTCAAGAACATTCTGGGCATCTGCACCCCCGATTCCGGCGTCATCCGCTTCGATGGGCAGGATCTGGCCACCCGCTCCCGCAGGGAACGGGCCCGATGCATTGCCTATGTGCCGCAGGACATCCGGTTCGGCGCACTGACCGTGTTTGACTCCGTGCTGCTGGGCCGCCTGTCCCGCTTCGGCCTGCAGGCCGGCCCCGCGGACCGCGCCGCCGCGGCACAGGTGCTGGAGGACATGGGGCTGACGGCGCTGGCGGAGCGCAGCGTCGCCCAGCTGTCCGGCGGCGAGCGGCAGAAGGTCGCCATCGCCCGTGCGCTGGCGCAGGAGCCGCGGCTGCTGGTGCTGGACGAGCCCACCGGCAGTCTGGATGCGGTCAACGAGCAGCTCATGATGCAGGAGGCAAAAAAAGCGGCTCAGGAGCGGCATATCGCCGTCCTGAGCTCGCTGCACGACTTGAATCAGGCCCTGTATTTCGGGGATCGGTTCTTCTTTTTGCAGGACGGTGTGGTGCGCTATGCCGTGACTCGTCAGGAGGTCACGGAGGCCATCCTGCGGGATGTATTCGGCGACACGCTGCATCTGGCGGAGGTAGACGGTGAAAGGATCGTCCTGCACCGCCGCAGCGTCTGAGGGCATCACGCCTGCCGCCAGAGCATCCGGTTGTCCGCAAACTCCGCCGTGACGCGGCCCGTCTCCTTCAGCCATGTCAGATATGAGCGGACCGTGGCGCCCACCAGCGCATACTGCTCAAAGCTCATGGCCATACCGTACCGGTCGAACAGGGCCTTCAGCAGCTCCTCAAAGGTGCGGGGCTGGGCGCACAGAGCCACGATGCACGCCGCTACCTCCAGCACCGTATCGATGTTGTATTGGGCGAGCGGCGCGATGTCCGCCGTCACCTCTGCGTGGGCGGGCACAAAGGCCGCAGCCGTCATGGACTTCACCGTCTCCAGCGTGGCCAGATACGCGGCTACATCGTAGATATAGCCGATGCGGTATTTTTCCAGCGTCTCGCGGCTGGACAGGCAGTCCGCCAGATATACCACGTCGTCCGCCGTACGAAAGCCCACCATATCCATGCAGTGACCGGCCAGCGGCAGCAGCCGGAAGCCCTCCGGCAGCGCCTCCGGCGTCAGGTACGCCGCGTCGCTCTCCTGCGCCATCAGGAACTTATGCCGCAGCTCCTTCGGCGGGCAGCCGCCGTACAGCAGGGACGGCTCCAGCACCGTGTGGCGTGTGAAGGCGCACTCCACCCCGGGCGCATAGACGCGGCAGCCCGTCTGACCTTGCAGATACCGGTTGCCGCCGATGTGGTCCGCGTGGGAGTGGGTGTTGTAGATGGCGGTCAGACACCATCCGTTTTTGTCCAGAATCTGACGGGCCTTGCGGCCTGCGTCCTTGTCGCTGCCGCTGTCGATAAGGCACACGTCCGTGTCGTTCAGCCGCACAAGGCCGATCTTGGCGGGACTCTGCACATAATAGCTGCTGCCGGACACCTGAATAAGCTCGTACATGGCGTCTCCCTCCTACGCTTTTTCTATCATGTATTATAAAGCATTGGAACACGCTGTGCAAGAAAAACCGCCGCCTTCTTCCGAAAGCGGCGGTCTTTTTATGCCGGTCACGTCTGCCGGTAAAAGCCGATGACAAAATCCATGAACTGCCGCGTCTGCCGGTTCACCGGCGTACCGCGGCGGCAGGCTGCGTAGAGGCGGCGGCGAGCGCCGCTGCCCGGCAGCTGAAACGTCAGCAGCCGTCCGGCGTTGCGGGCATCCTCCGCCGCCTTTTCCGAGATGATGGACACCCCCAGCCCGCCAGCCACCAGATTTTTGATGGACTCCTGATCGTTCAGCCGCGCCGTCACCGTCAGAGCGCTCTCCTCCACTCCCATCTGCTGGAAATAGCCGGAGATGCACTTTTTGCTGCCGCTCCCCTTCTCCCGCAGCAGTATAGGCTCTCGGCAGATATCCTCGATAGTCACGCCCCGCTGGGCCAGACAGCGGAAGCGGTCATTCACCGGCGTGACAAGCACCATGCGGTCCTCGTAGAAGGGCGTCAGCTCCAACGCCTCCTCATGGAGCCGCGCGCCGATGAGCCCCACGTCGAACGCACCGGTCAGCAGGCCCTCTGCGATGCCCTCGCTGTCGCTCTGGAACACATGGAACTGGGGAGCCGGATGCTCCCGCCGGAACGCCGGCAGGATCTGGGGCAGGATATATGCCGACGGGATGGTGGATGCGCCGATACGGATGATCTTCTCCTCCTCGTCGCTCCAGCTGCGTATCAGATCGTCCTGCAAATTCACAATGCCGCAGGCGCAGGCGTACAGCTCCTGTCCCCGCGGCGTCACCTCAATGGATTTGGTGGTACGCACGATCAGTCGGGAGCCAAATTCCTCCTCCAGCTGGCGGACATGAGTGCTGACCGTGGGTTGGGAGAGGTACAGCTTCTCCGCCGCCCGTGTAAAGCTGCGGTACTGTACCACGGCGCAGAAGGAGCGCAGCTGCTTCAGTTCCATACGTCCCTCCCGCTCAGCGCCCGCAGCGCCGAGAGCGCCGCGTCCACATGATCCGCGGTGTTCCACGGACCGAAGGAAAACCGTACCGTGCCGGTGGGGTAGGTGCCCAGCGTTTTGTGAGCGCTGGGAGCACAGTGCAGCCCCACACGGGTCAGCACACCGTACTCCCGCCCCAGCGCGTCCGCCAGAAACGCAGGGTCCGCCTGCTCCGGCACCACCGATACCACGGCAGCCCGCCCGTCCGTGTCCGGACGGCCTACCGCGTGCAGGTGCGGGATCTCCCGCAGTCCCCTCAGAAAGCGGGACGTCAGCGCCAGCTCATGAGCGCGGATGCGGTCAAGGCCCTGCTCCTCCAGCCAGACCAGCGCCGCGTGCAGTCCCATGATGCCCGGCAGGTTCAGCGTCCCCGCCTCAAAGCGGTCCGGCATGAAGGAGGGTACCTCCTCCAGATGGCTGACGCTGCCGGTGCCGCCGGACAGCAGCGGCTCTATGCGGCGGGCCAGCTCCGGCCGCAGCAGGAGCCCGCCGGTGCCCTGAGGCCCCAGCAGTCCCTTGTGGCCTGTAAAGGCCAGCGCATCGATATGCATGGCCTCCATGTCGATGGGAAATACCCCCGCCGTCTGGGCCGTGTCCAGCAAAAACAGCAGGCCGTGGGCCGCGCAGAACGCCCCCACCTCCGCCACAGGCAGCAGCGTACCGCACACGTTGCTGCCGTGGAGCATGGCCACCATGCGGGTGTTGGGCCGCAGCAGCTTCTCCAGCTCCTCCAGCCGCAGCGTACCGTCCGGTTCGCAGGGGATGCGGTCAAAGGCGACGCCCTCCGCCGCCAGCTGGGTCAGCGGCCGCATCATGGCGTTGTGCTCCATGGCCGACACCAGCACATGGTCGCCCGATCGCAGCAGTCCCTTCAGCAGTACATTCAGGCTCTCGGTGATGTTTTTCGTGAACACCACATTCCGGCAGTCCGGCCCATGGAACAGGCGGGTCAGCCGCCGCCGTGTGTCCAGCACCAGCTCCTCCGCCTGATAGGCCTCGTCATAGCCGCCGCGGCCAACATTGCAGCCGCAGTGCTTCACATAGTCGTACATGGCCTCTGCCACACCCGGCGCCTTGGGAAAGCTGGTGCTGGCGTTGTCCAGATAAATGCGCTCCATGGGATACCTCCCTCATTTTTGTTCAATGGTAGCATATATTTATTTGAAAATCAAATAGTTTCAGTGGAATTATCAATAATTACTATTAGACTTTTCGCATCGGCAGGTGTTACCATAGGGATGCAAATACATTAAATAGAGGAGAAAACACATGGATATCAAACGCGAACGACTGCAAATCGTCGTTGCCGGACTGCTCATCGGCGTCATCGCCGCGCTGCTGGTCTATTTCGGCAACCCCACCAACATGGGCTTCTGCATCGCCTGCTTCCTGCGGGATACCGCCGGCGGTCTGGGCCTGCATCGCGCCGCCGCTGTGCAGTACATCCGGCCTGAGATCATCGGTCTGGTGCTGGGCAGCTTTCTCGTGGCCCTGTGCAAAAAGGAGTTTTCCGCCAAGGGCGGCAGCGCTCCCATCACCCGCTTTGTGCTGGGCTTCTTCGTGATGATCGGCTGCCTGATGTTCCTGGGCTGCCCCTTCCGCATGATCCTGCGTCTGGCCGGCGGCGACCTCAATGCCCTGCTGGGCCTGCTGGGCTTCGTCATCGGCATTCTGGCCGGTGTCTTCTTTCTGAAGCGCGGCTACTCCCTGAAGCGCACCTATGTTCAGACCAAGCTGGACGGCGTGTTGTTCCCCGCCATTCAGGTGGTGGTATTTATCCTGCTGGTGGCGGCCCCCGCCTTCATCTTCTTCACGGAAGCCGGCGGCGGTCCCGGCGCCAAGCACGCGCCCATCCTCATCAGTCTGGCGGCCGGCCTCATCGTGGGCGCTCTGGCCCAGCGCACCCGCCTGTGCATGGTGGGCGGCATCCGCGACATCGTGCTGTTCCGCGAGCCCAAGCTGCTCATGGGCTTCGGCGCCATTCTGGTCAGCGCCCTGATCTGCAACCTGATCCTCAACGGCGTCAGCGACGCCACCTTCTTCCATCTGAGCTTCGCCGATCAGCCTGTGGCCCACACCGACGGCCTGTGGAACTGCCTGGGCATGGTGCTGACGGGCTTCGGCTGCGTGCTGCTGGGCGGCTGCCCTCTGCGCCAGCTGGTGCTGTCCGGCGAGGGCAACTCCGACAGCGCCGTGACCGTGCTGGGCCTCATCGTGGGCGCTGCCTTTGCCCATAACTTCGGCCTGGCGTCCAGCGCCGCCGGTCCTACCGCCGCCGGCAAGGCCGCTGTGCTCATCGGTCTGGCGGCGGTGGCGCTCATCGGCTGCCTGAACACCTTCCAGAAAAAAGCGTAAGGAGGACCGGAATATGAAGATCATTGACGCACGCGGTCTGTCCTGCCCCGAGCCTGTGGTGCTGCTGCGCGCCGCGATGGCCTCCGGCGAGGACAGCTATCAGATCATCGTGGACAACCACGCTTCCCGCGAGAACACCACCCGCTACGCCCAGCATCAGGGCTACACGGTAGCTGTGGCGGAGCAGGGCGGCGAATGGACCCTGACATTCACAAAATGACGTATTTCGCCACCTTTTTCTCCCACTTCGGGGCCACACGCTATAAACAGCTGTGCGATGCGGCAGGCATTCCCTGCCGCGTCATGCCCGTGCCTCGGGAGCTCAGCAGCAGCTGCGGCACCTGCGTGCGCTGCGAGGGCCGCTGGCTCCGCCCCGAGGGCGAGACTGCGGAGGATGTGGAACAGGTGGCCGCATGGGACGGTGCGCGGTACACCACGGTGTACCATGTGGACGAAAAGGAGGGCTGACCGTGGAAACCGATGTCAAGCTGACAAAGCTGGCCTCCTGTGCCGGCTGCGGCGCCAAGGTGGGCGCCGGCACGCTGGTCCGCCTGCTGGAGGGCTTCCGCACCCACAGCGACCCGCGCCTGCTGGTGGGCTATGACCGCTCCGATGACGCCAGCGTATACTATCTGGACGAGGAGACGGCGCTGGTGCAGACCACCGATTTTTTTCCGCCCATCGTGGACGATCCGTTCCTGTACGGACAGATCGCCGCAGCCAACGCCATCAGCGATGTGTACGCCATGGGCGGCGAGCCCAAGCTGGCACTGAACATCCTGTGCCTGCCGGAGTCCATGACGCAGGAGATGGTGCAGGAGCTGCTGCGGGGCGGCTACGACAAGGCCTACGAGGCAGGGGCCATCATCACCGGCGGCCACACCATCCACGGCGCGGAGCCCATCTACGGGCTGGCCGTGTCCGGCTTCGTCCACCCGAAGCGGATCCTGACCAACAGCGGTGCACGGCCCGGGGATGTGCTGATCCTGACGAAGCCGCTGGGCGTGGGCGTGCTGACCACCGCCGCCAAGGCGGGGCTGGTGGAGCCGTCCGTCATGGATCGCATCTACCGCCAGATGGCCACGCTCAATAAGACCGCGCGGGATATCATGGTAAAGTACCGCGTCCACAGCTGCACCGATGTAACGGGCTTCGCCCTGCTGGGCCACAGCTTCGAGATGGCGCAGGGCAGCGGCTGCACCGTCCACCTCCGGACGGCGGACGTACCGTATCATCCGGAGGCGTGGGAGCTGGCGGACATGGGCTTCCTCCCCGCCGGCGCCTACCGCAATCGGGACTATGCCGAGGCCGGCGTCACCGTGTGCGGCGCGGTGAGCCGCACCATGCAGGACCTGCTGTACGATCCCCAGACCAGCGGCGGCCTGCTGATGGCCGTGGCGGAGGCAGACGCGCCGATCTGCCTGCGGGAGCTGCGGGACAGTATCCCTGCTGCCGCCATTGTAGGCTATGTCACGGAAAAGCAGGACAACTGGCTCCTATTAGAATAAGGGAAGAGGACGGACGCGGCGCGTCCGTCCTCTTCTCTTATTCCAACGCCTCCAAAGGCGGCGCTTTTCAGATACGGCGGTACTCCTTGGGCAGCTTCCCAAACTGCTCCTTGAACGCCGCCGTGAACTTGCTCTGGCTTTCGTACCCCACCTGCGCGGCGATCTCCGCCACACTCAGCTCCGTCTCCCGCAGCAGGGACGCCGCCTTCTCCATGCGGTGCTCCTTCATGTGGGCCGCCAGTGAATTGCCGTAGACCTCCTTGAACACGGTCTTCAGCGTGGTGGGATTGATGAGATATTGCCGCGCCAGCTCCTCGATGGTGACGCGCTGGTCCATGTGCTGGGCCAGCTGGTCGTGGATCTCACGGATGATCTTTACCTGCTCCGCCTCCTCCCGCCACTTGGGACAGGCGATGTCCATGCCCTGCTCGATCATCTGGTGCAGCAGCCGGCTCTGGGGTGCGTCCGAGGCGTGGTAATATACCTCCCGCCCATCGCGGCGGCTGGCCAGCAGGCCGCTGTCCTTCAGGCCGCGCAGGTGGTGGGACACGGCGGGGCTGGACATATCCACCATGGCCGCGATGTTCACCACGCACTCCTCACAGTGGCACAGCAGCCAGAAAATGCGGATGCGGTTGGGATCCCCCAGCTGGCGGAACATATCCGCAATGCTCTGAAAATTCGACACGCCGCTCAGCAGCTCTCGCATGGCCGCCGTATGGTTCTGTTCCTCCCCGTGATCGTGGGGCAGGCCGGTTTGTTCCATGGTATATGCCTCCCTTTTCGCCCAAACGGAAATGCTTTTCGCCGGTTTGGGAATGTCTGCGCCGGCGCCATTGACTTTTGCACCTGCCCGCATTATACTACGTCCATAACGATTAAACAAGTGCTTAATGCTAAGCGCATACGAAAGGAGCTCACCCATGAAAAAGACCTATGCGATCGAGGTAGACTGCGCCAACTGCGCCAACCTGATGGAGGAAGCCGCCGGAAAGGTCGAGGGCGTTGCCTCTGTTGTCGTCAACTTCATGATGCAGAAGATGATCGTGGAGTTTGCCGAGGGCGCCGAGCCCAAAAAGGTCATGCAGGACGTGCGGAAGGCCTGCAAAAAGGTGGAACCGGACTGCGAGATCGAGCTTTGAGCCTTCTCACGGAAAAAACGTCCCGAATGCCGCAGCAGACGGGACGTTTTCCTCCGAAATGAGCAAAAGCGCAACGAAAGGAGCATATCTCCCATGACAAGGAAGCAGAAAAGGATGCTCGCCCGCATCCTCATCACGGCGGTGATGCTGGTGGCCCTGCACTTTATCCCCGTCACCGGCTGGCTGCGGCTGGCTCTGTATCTGGCCGCCTATGCGGTGATCGGCTGCGACATCATGAAGAAGGCCGGTCAGGGCATCCTCAACGGCCGCGTGTTCGATGAAAATTTTCTGATGGCTGTGGCCACCATCGGCGCCTTTGCACTGGCCATCTATGAAAAGAGCGGCGACTACAACGAGGCCATTGCCGTCATGCTGTTCTACCAGATCGGCGAGCTGTTCCAGAGCTACGCTGTGGGCAAGAGCCGCAAAAATATCAGCGCCTTGATGGACATCCGGCCCGACTACGCCAATGTGGAGCGGGATGGTCAGCTGGTACAGGCGGATCCTGAGGAGGTGCCCATCGGCACGGTCATCGTGGTACAGCCCGGCGAGAAGGTACCCATTGACGGCGTTATCGTGGAGGGCAGCTCCACCCTGAACACCAGCGCCCTCACCGGTGAGAGCCTGCCCCGCGACGCTCGGGAGGGCGATGAGATCATCAGCGGCTGCATCAACATGACAGGGCTTTTGAAGATCCGCACCACCAAGGTCTTCGGCGAGTCCACCGTCTCCAAAATTCTGGAGCTGGTGGAGAACTCCAGCTCCCGCAAGTCCCGCTCCGAGGACTTCATCGCCAAGTTTGCCCGCATCTACACACCCGCTGTGTGCTACGGTGCGCTGGCGCTGGCGGTGCTGCCGCCGGTGCTCCGGCTGCTCTCCGGTCTGGACGGCCAGTGGGAGCAGTGGATCTACCGCGCTCTGACCTTCCTGGTCACCAGCTGCCCCTGTGCGCTGGTGGTCAGCATCCCTCTGAGCTTCTTTGCCGGTATCGGCGGCGCCAGCAGGGAGGGTGTGCTCATCAAGGGCTCCAACTATCTGGAGACGCTGTCACAGGTGAAGTGCGTGGTGTTCGACAAGACCGGCACCCTGACCCGCGGCGTGTTTGAGGTCACCGCCGTCCACCACAGCGAGATGGACGAGGCCAAGCTGCTGGAGTACGCGGCGCTGGCGGAATGCGCCTCCTCCCATCCCATCAGCAAGAGCCTGCAGGCAGCCTATGGCAAGGCCATTGACCGCAGCCGCGTCACCGATATTCAGGAGATCAGCGGCCACGGCGTCACCGCCAGGGTGGACGGCGTGTCTGTCGCCGCCGGCAACAGCAAGCTCATGGAGCAGCTGGGCATCCCCTATCACGACTGCCACAGCGTGGGCACCATCATCCACATGGCAGTGAACGGCCAGTACGCCGGTCACATCGTGATCTCCGATGTGGTGAAGCCCCACGCCAAGGAGGCCATTGACGCACTGCACCGTGCCGGTGTGGAAAAGACGGTCATGCTCACCGGTGATGCCAGAAAGGTGGCGGATGCCGTGGCCGCCCAGCTGGGCGTAGACGAGGTACACAGCGAGCTGCTGCCCGCGGATAAGGTGTCCCGTGTGGAGGACCTGCTGGCCCGCCAGCACGGCAAGGCCAAGCTGGCTTTCGTGGGCGATGGCGTCAACGATGCGCCGGTGCTGAGCCGCGCCGACATCGGCATCGCCATGGGCGCCATGGGCAGCGATGCCGCCATTGAGGCCGCCGACATTGTCCTCATGGACGACGAGCCCCTCCAGATCGCCAAGGCCATCAAGATCTCCCGCAAGTGCATCGGCATCGTGTATCAGAACATCGTGTTCGCGCTGGCGGTCAAGTTCGCGTGCCTGCTTCTGGTGGCAACAGGTCTGGCGGATATGTGGGCCGCCATCTTCGCCGATGTGGGCGTGATGGTACTGGCGGTGCTCAACGCCATCCGCGCTCTGCGGGTCCATAACCTGTAAGCAGATCCATTGAAATGAAAAGAAAGAAGCAGCCTTGCGGCGTATGGCGCGGGGCTGCTTCTTTCCTGCGGCGGGCACGCCGCCATCACTCGCGCATACAATGAAGTACGGGGCAGCGCCCCGTATCCCGACACAGGAGGTCATTTCATGGCAACATTCACCAATCAGGCTACGCTCACCTACACCGGCGGCAGCGCCAGCTCCAACGTGACCACCGGCGAGCTGCTGGAGGTGCTGACCGCCGCCAAGACGGCGGTAGTCCCCACCTACCGCACAGGGCGGCCCATCACCTATCTGATTACGCTGGTCAACTCCGGCTCCGCCGCGCTGACCGGTCTGACCCTCACCGACGATCTGGGCGGCTACGCCTTCAACGGCAACACCGTGTATCCGCTGGCCTACACCGCAGGCTCCGTGCGCTACTACCAGAACGGCGTGCTGCAGGCCGCCCCCGCAGCGACCGCCGGTCCCCCGCTGACCATCACCGGCCTCACCGTGCCCGCCGGCGGCAGCGCTGTCATCGCCTATGAGGCGGAGCCTACCGGCTACGCGCCGCTGGGTGCGGAGACCAGCATTGTAAACACCGTTACCGCCACCGGCGCCGGACTGCCGGACGCCGTCACCGCCACAGCGACGGTGTCTCCCGTTACGGGGCCGGTTCTCACCATCAGCAAGGCTCTGTCGCCCACAGAGGTGGCCGCCAACGGCCAGCTGACCTACACCTTCGTTATCCAGAACACCGGCAATACGGCAGCCGCTGCGGCCGATACACTGGTAGTTACCGATACGTTCGACCCCATCCTGAGAGATCTGACCGTGACGCTGAACGGCACGGCCCTGACCACACCGGCGCAGTACACCTACGATGCCGCCACCGGCCAGTTTGCCACCGTGGCCGGCGTCATCACCGTGCCTGCCGCCGCTTACGCGCAGGATACCGCCACCGGTCTCTATACGGTGACGCCCGGCACCGCCACGCTGACGGTCACCGGCACCATCTGAGAGACACTGCTCCTGCAAATTGTCCTCCACGCAAAAACACCGCCCCGATCAGGGCGGTGTTTTTCATCTTTTATCAGCCTACTGTTTTGATATGCGGCAACAATTTCCAGTATATACAGATTCTTTGTGAAAATCAACCGAAAATTTACATAAACTTAACACTTAAAAATTGTAGACTTTTGCCCCTTGAAACTTGAAAACGCGAGGCGTATAGTATGAACCGTGATTTTGACTGACTGATAACGTTTTTGCAGCAAGAAAAATATCATTTTTCCCAATCAGTGTCTTTCACACTTGAAACCGTGAAAGTCCGTCAAAGGAAACACAGTTTCCGTTAAGAACTTAACGTGAGAGGAGGCCGCCCCATGACCCGTGAAGAAGCCGTTGACCGGCTCTGTACCATCTATCAAGGCCAATTCGACATCGCGCGCCACGAGGATAACGGCCAGCCGCTGGCCGCAACCATGGATTTCTACGCCACGTCTGAAAAGTATGTCCTCTCCAAGAAGGCGAAGCTCTGGGAGGCCAAGAACTTCGAATATGTGTACCTGTTCAACGTGCCTCATCTGACGAAGGAGATCTACGAGGTCTGCGAGAAGCTGGCCTACGAGCAGGGCATGGCCCGCATTCAGCCCGGCCCCACCCATATGTACACCTACATCACTGCGCTGTTCGTGTGCGACAGCTGTGATGAGGAGGCGCGGAAGGCGCTGCGGCGCTGCAAGCTCTACAAGAGCTTCCGTATGTCCTATTGGGGCTGGATGGATTTTCATACCGCTCTGGTGGTGCTGCCGGAGGAAAAGGTCAGCACCAACCGCAGCGGACACAGTGCAGCGCAGGTCCTGAATCATGGCCTGTTTCATAAGCAAAAGAATAAACTGTTCAGAAAGGAGAGAGCTTTATGAATGCTGCTTTGTTCCTCATCATCGGCTGCGCCGTGCTGGTCGTAGGCTATATTTTCTACGGCGGCTGGCTGGCCAAGAAATGGGGTGTGGACAACTCCCGTCCGACGCCCGCTCATACCATGGAGGATGGTAAGGATTATTGTCCCGCCAAGGCCCCTGTGCTGATGGGCCATCACTTCTCCTCCATCGCCGGTGCAGGCCCCATCAACGGCCCCATTCAGGCGGCTGTGTTCGGCTGGGTCCCCGTGATGCTGTGGGTCCTGATCGGCGGCATCTTCTTCGGCGGCGTCCATGACTTCGGCGCCCTGTTCGCCTCCATCCGCCACAAGGGCGAGTCCATCGGTGAGGTCATCGGCGATGCCATCGGCGCCAAGGCCAAGAAGCTGTTCATCGTGTTCGCTTACCTGACTCTGATCCTGGTGGTGGCCGCTTTCGCCTCCATCGTGGCAAACACCTTCAAGGCGACCTACACCGCTGACGGCGCCGTGGATCTGGCTGCTTCCGCCGCCAACGCCTCCACCGCCATCATCTCCATCATGTTCATCCTGATGGCCATTATCTTCGGTTTCTTTGTCTATCGCCGCAACGCTCCTCTGGGCGTGTCCACCATTATCGGTATCGTTGGCATCGTGGCCTGCATGATCATTGGTCTGAACTGGCACCCCATCTATCTGAGCTACACCGTGTGGATGATCATCGTGGGCCTGTACATTGGCGTGGCCTCCGTCACTCCCGTGTGGATCCTGCTCCAGCCCCGCGACTACCTGAGCTCCTTCCTGCTGTATGGCATGATGATCCTGGCCATCGTGGGCATCATCGGTGCGCGTCCCATTGTGGATATGCCCGCCTTCACCGGCTTCTATGACACGCTGGCTCCCTCCGGCACGTCTCTGGGCTATATGTTCCCCGCTCTGTTCGTGACCATCGCCTGCGGCGCTGTGTCCGGCTTCCACTCTCTGGTGGGCTCCGGTACCACCTCCAAGCAGCTGGATCAGGAGAAGGACGCCAAGCCCATCGCTTACGGCGGTATGCTGATCGAGTGCGCTCTGGCGCTGATCTCCGTCTGCGCTGTGGGCTACATCTGGGCGCAGTACGCAGACGGCACCACCACGACTCCTACCGTGGTGTTCGCCACCGGTCTGGCCTCCATGTTCTCCAAGGTGTTCGGCAGCGGCTGCTACAATGCCGTGTACTCCATGCTGATTCTGGCTGTGTCCGCCTTCTGCCTGACCTCCGTGGATACCGCCACCCGTCTGGCCCGCTATATGTTCGCTGAGTTCTTCGTGGAGCCCGGCCAGACCCGTGAGGATCTGAAGGGCTGGAAGCGCGTCATCACCAATCCCTATGTTGCTACCGCCATCACCGTGGTGGCCGGCGTTGCGCTGGGCCTCACCGGTTATGCCAAGATCTGGGCTCTGTTCGGCGCTGCCAACCAGCTGCTGGCTGCTCTGGGTCTGCTGGCCGTGTGCTGCTGGCTGGGCAAGGTCGGCCGCAACAACAAGATGTTCTACTTCCCCATGTTCTTCATGCTGATCGTGACCCTGACCTCGCTGGTCTTCACCATCAAGGCGCAGGTCGTTGGTATCATGGCTGGCGGCGACGGCGTGGTGTGGTGCTACATCCGCGGTATCATCGGCGTGCTGCTGGTCATTCTGGCCATTGACCTTGTGGTCGAGGGCATCCGTGCTCTGGGCCGCAACAAGAAGGCTGCCGAGGCTGCCAAGTAAATCTGTTCTCCTCACAATCCATCATATTCAGGCAGAAGACCTCCGCGATATGCGGTGGTCTTCTGCTGTGCACCCCCCTCTCCCACTTGCGTTAGGGCGACATTTCCGCTATAATCATGAATCATGGTATTGCAGAGAAGCAAGGAGGAAAAACATGATCCTGAAAAGACTGACCGCGCTGCTGCTGGCACTGGTCATGCCCCTGTCCCTGCTGGGCTGCGGCGCAGCCCCTGATGCGGACTTGTCCGCGCCCTCCGGCGATGAGCCGGTGACCGTAACCGACATGATCGGCCGCGAGGTCGCTGTCACCCCCGGCAGCTATCAGCGGGTGGCATGCATCGGCGCCGGAGCCCTGCGGATGTACAGCTATATCGGCGACACAGCCCTGCTGTGCGGCGTGGAGGATATCGACAACACCACGCTGGCCGAGCGGCCCAAGATGTTTGACAGCGTGGCGCGGCCCTATGTGCTGGCCTACGGCAGCGCGTTTGCGGCCCTTCCCTCCTGCGGCGTGGGCGGCCCCAATGCACAGGCCGCCGAAGCGGAGAAGATCCTGGCCTGCCAGCCGGACATCATTATCTCCGAATATGAGGACGTGGAGAAGGCCGACGCCCTGCAGCAGCAGGTGGGCGTGCCCGTCATCACCCTGCGCGCCGGTGTGGACGGCGTTTTTGCCGAGGCGTTCCCCGGCTCCCTGCGCCTGCTGGGCCATCTGTTCGGCCGCGAGGACCGTGCCGAGGAGCTGATCTCCTTTATCGAGGCTGAGACGGCTGAGATCACCAGGCGCACCGCCGATGTGGCCGAGGCCGACAAGCCCGCTGTCTACATCTGCGGTCTGGGCAACTGGGGCACCACCAACCACCTGATGACCTCGCAGAGCTATGCCGCCTTCCGCGTGGCCAACATCCGGAACGCGGTCACCGATCTGGGGACCGACGGCGTGCAGGCCATCGAGGCGGAAAAGTTCGCCGCGCTGAGTGACAGCATGGATGTCATGATCCTGGATGCGGCGGCAGTCAAGAATATCGCGCCGCTGTATCAGGAGGACCCCACCCTGTTCGACACCTGCGCGGCGTGGCGGAACGGTGAGGTCTATCTGGAGATGGCCTACAACGCCTACTACACCAACTATGAGATCGCGCTGCTGAACGCCTGGTTCGCCGCGAAGGCCGTATACCCCGATCTGTTTTCCGATGTGGATATGACCGACAAGACCAATGAGGTCACAGAGGCCTTTCTGGGTCAGGCGCTGGCAGACCAGATCTTTGCCTGCCCCTCCAGCTTCGGCGGCTATCAAAAGCTGGATACCGCCGCCTTCTTCCGCTGACTCTCCCTATAACAAAGGACGGCGCTGCCCGTAGGCAGCGCTGTCCTTTGTTCCTATTTTTTCTGTCGTGTCAGCATCCGTATCGCATATTTCAGGAACATCCGCACCGCCGGCGACAGATCTGCCCGGGAGTGAATGGCGATGCCCAGCGTGATGGAGGCCGGCGGGTCCACCGGCAGCATGACGACATCGCAGATTCGTTTCTCGGTGATGAGCTGATTCATCACGCTCATGCCAAGCCCCTGCTCCACCATGGACATGGCCGAAAAGCTCTCCAGCGTGGTGAACTGCACATTGGGAGTCACGCCTGTCCGCCGGAACAGTGCCGTCACGTCATCATCGCAGCCCTTGGCGGGCATGATGAACCGGTCCGTGGCGCAGTTGGCCAGCGGATAGACCTTCTCCCCCGCCAGCGGATGATCCTTAGGCAGCAGCGCCAGCATGGGATCCTCTGCCAGCGGTATCCAGTCGTATGGCATATTCTCCTGATAGCTGAGAAAGCCGATATCCGCCACTCTGTCGTCCAGCCACTGGGCCACCTCCTGCCAGATGCCCTCCAGCAAATTGATGTGGATCTGCGGATAGTCCCGCTGGAAGGCCCGGATCACTGCCGGCAGCCAGTGTGTGGCGATGCTGGAATAGGCCGCGATATGGACGCTGCCGATCAGCAGGCCGTTCATCTCCGCCGACAGCTCGAAGATACGGTCCTCCTGCCGCAGAAACTTCCGGATAGCGGGCAGCAGCAGCTCTCCGTTCTCCGTAAGCGCCACGCCCTTGGTATTCCGCCGGAACAGCGGAAAGCCCAGCTCCTTTTCCAGCGCCGTTACCAGCTGGTTCACGCCGGAGGGCGTGTAGCTCAGTACCTCCGCCGCTTTGGAAAAGCTGCCTGTCTCCGATGCCGCCAGAAATGCTCTGCACCGTGCCGTCTCCATGTCGATCCCTCCTGTCAGCCAGCTTTGCTTGCCGCCGTTCCGCCGGTTCTCCGTCTTCTTCCTGCTCCGATTGTACTATACCAGCAGTCAAACCACAAGCCCCTAATGCGCGCAGCAAAAAAGCCGCCGGAGTCGGCGGCTTTTTTATGGCTCCTGCCCATTGCCTTTCAGCCGTATTGCAGGGTAAAATAGGAAAAACCGCGAAGGGAGCCTCTGCCCATGAAGACCCAAAAGCTGACACGCACCGCGCTGTTCGCCGCGCTCACCGCCGCCGGTGCATTTCTCCGCATCCCGCTGGGCTACTCCTCTGTGACCCTGCAATCCCTCTGCACTGCCATGGCCGGCTGCCTGCTGGGTCCCGCCTGCGGCGCGGGCAGTCAGGCCGTATATGTCGCGCTGGGGCTGCTGGGACTGCCTATCTTTACCCAAGGCGGCGGCCTGTCCTATCTGATGCAGCCCACCTGCGGCTTTCTCATCGGCCTGATCCCCTCCGCGTGGGTCATCGGTCTGCTCACCGCCCGCCGTCAGCCGGCTCCGCTGCGGACGGCTCTGGCGTGTCTGGCGGGACTGGCGGTGCTGTACGCCGTGGGTCTGCCCTATATGGCGGTGATCCTGAACCATTATATGGGCAAGGATATGGGCCTGTCCGCCATCCTGTGGGCGGGGATGCTGCCCTTTCTGCCCGGCGATATGCTGAAGATCGCCGTCACCGCTCTGCTGGCGCCGCTGCTTCAGCGACGTCTGAAAGCGGTATAAGCACCTGACGGGCAAACTCCGCGGCGTGGGCCGCCTTCTCCCCATCCATGAAACCCGTACCGTAGCCCATGTGCCGCTCCGTCAGCGCACCCAGCCAGCGCATCTCCGTGTGGCGGCACCAGCGGCGCATCCCCTCCAGAAACAGATCCGCGCCCCGCTCCGGCCGATAGCCGCAGGTAACCACCGCCGCCATGGCCTTGCCCGCCAGCAGCGCGGGGCCCCTGCCCTGCGAGGCATAGTACTTGTCCATGGCATACACCAGCCGGTCCAGCGCCGCCTTCAGGGGCGCTGTGCAGTACCAGGAATAGACAGGCGTGGCCAGCAGCACCAGCTCACTTCTCAGGATGCTGCGGAAAATGGGCTGCATATCGTCGTCAATGGCGCAGGCGGGCTGCTGCCAGTCAGTCTGGCAGCAGCGGCAGGCAAGGCATCCCTCGATGTGCAGATCGTACAGGGAGAACACCTCCGCCTCGTGTCCCGCCCCGCGCCACGTCTCCAGCGCAGGGCGCAGCAGCGCCATGGTATTGCTCTCCCTGCCCCGCGGACTTGCAAACAGCACCGTTGCCTTCATTTGACCATCCTCCGTATTCGTCAGGACCCCGTACCGCGCCGCGGTACGGGGTCCTGCTTCGTTTTTCTATGACAGAGTATAGCATACGCGCCGCCGCGGCGCAAGCGATATTACCGCTTAAACGCCCCGAACAGGCCCTTCTTCTCGTAGGGGTGGGCGGTCATGCCCTTCAGCTCGTAGCCCGTCTCCCTGATGGCCGCCTGCAGCGCCGCCTCATCCAGCGGCTGCTCCGACAGCACCACCGTCTCTCCCCTGCTGTGAGAGGACGTGACCTTCTTGACGTTGCAGGTACGGCGCACCACGTCGTTGATGTGGCTCTCGCACATCCTGCAGGCCATTCCATCGATTTTTAGAATCGTTTCGATCATATTTGCTGCCTCCTCTTTTTGAAGGTGCCAGGACCTCCGGCCTTCACCGGAGGTCCTGTACCATTATTTCGCGTGAGTACCGTGGCACTCGCCGTGCATCGCGCAATGGGCGCAGCCGGCGCCGCAGGAGCTCTTTCCCGCTTTCTTCTGGCGCAGCAGATAGCGAATGATGAGAAAGACGATGACGATCAGTAAGGCGCAAATCAATAGAGTGGCAAGATTTGCCGCGATCCAATCCAGCATGAAAATCACTCCTTTGTTCACAAGACGTTATGTGCAGAGGCTCAGACCTTGGCGTTGAGCTTGGTGGCCTCCTTGTAGGGGCGGACCAGCAGATAGATCAGACCGGCCAGCAGAATGACGGCCACGATCACGCCGAGGATATTGGCGTTGCCGGTGAACAGGCTGCCGAACTGGTTGATCATCAGGGCGATGACATAGGCAAAGCCGCACTGATAGCCGATGGCGAACCAGGTCCACTTGGCGTTGTTCATCTCACGCTTGATGGCGCCGATCGCCGCGAAGCAGGGGGCGCACAGCAGGTTGAAGACCAGGAAGCTGTAAGCGGTGATGCCGGTGAACGCTGCAGCCATGGCGTCATACACGCTGCCGTCGCCGCCGCCGTACAGCACGCCCAGCGTACCGACGATGTTCTCCTTGGCCACCAGACCGGTGATGGAAGCCACCACGGCCTGCCAGTTGCCCCAGCCCAGAGGCGCAAAGAGCCAATCAATGGCGCCGCCGATGGCAGCCAGAATGGAGCAATCGATCTGCTCGTCAGAGAGCATCTGGAACTGGCCGTCCACCCAGCCGAAGTAGCTGGTAAACCACACGAAGATGGTGGACAGGAGGATGATGGTGCCGGCCTTCTTGATGAAGGACCAGCCGCGCTCCCACATGGAGCGAAGCACGTTGCCCAGCGTGGGCCAGTGGTAAGCGGGCAGCTCCATGACGAAGGGAGCGGGATCGCCCGCGAACATCTTGGTCTTCTTCAGCATGATGCCGGAGATGATGATGGCGGCCATGCCGATGAAGTAGGCAGAGGTAGACACCCATGCGCTGCCGCCGAAGATGGCGCCGGCGATCATGGCGATGAAGGGCACCTTGGCGCCGCAGGGAATGAATGTCGTGGTCATGATGGTCATGCGGCGGTCGCGCTCATTCTCGATGGTGCGGGACGCCATAACGCCGGGGATACCGCAGCCGGTGCCGATCAGCATGGGAATGAAGCTCTTGCCGGACAGGCCGAACTTGCGGAAGATACGGTCCAGCACGAAGGCGATACGGGCCATGTAGCCGCAGGCCTCCAGGAAAGCCAGCATCAGGAACAGCACCAGCATCTGGGGCACGAAGCCCAGCACGGCGCCGACACCGGCCACGATACCGTCAAGGATCAGGCCGCTCAGCCACTCCGCCGCACCGGCGGACTCCAGCGCGTTGCCGATCAGAACGGGAATGCCCGGGACCCACACGCCGTAGTCGGCGGGATCCGGCTCATCGCCGATCTCATCCAGCGTGGCCTTGGCCGCCTCATAGTCGGCCAGCGTAGCGGTCTCCGTCTCAACGGCCAGCGTCTCCTCGTCCTCCACGTCGTAGGTGAAGGTACCATCGGCAGCCAGCCCGCCGTTCTCCTCGATATACGCCTCATAGCCGTCCACGATCAGGGACGCATCGCCATAGGCCTCCGCCACCTCGTTGTACTCGCCGGAGCCGATGCCCAGCAGATGCCAGCCATCGCCGAACACGCCGTCGTTGGCCCAGTCGGTAGCAGGTGCGCCTACGCCCACCATAGCGACCCAGTACACAATGAACATGACCAGCGCAAAGATGGGCAGGCCCAGCCAACGGTTGGTCACCACGCGGTCGATCTTATCGGACGCACTCAGCTCGCCCTTGGCCTTCTTCTGCTTGTAGCAGCCCTTGATGATCTGGGCAATGTACACATAGCGCTCGTTGGTGATGATGCTCTCTGCATCATCGTCCAGCTCCTTCTCGGCGGCCTTGATGTCCTCCTCGATGTGGCCCATCACGGTGGCGTCGATCTTCAGCTGCTCCAGCACCTTGTCATCACGCTCAAAGATCTTGATGGCGTACCAGCGCTGCTGCTCCTCGGGCATCTGATGTACCGCGGCCTCCTCGATGTGGGCGATGGCGTGCTCCACGGGGCCGGAGAAGGTGTGCATGGGAACGGTCTTCGTGCCGGCCGCAGCCGCCACGGCGGCCTCAGCGGCCTCCATCACGCCGTCGCCCTTCAGGGCGGAGATCTCCACCACCTTGCAGCCCAGCTCGCGGCTGAGCTCCGCCACGTTGATCTGGTCGCCGTTCTTGCGGACCACGTCCATCATGTTGATGGCGATGACAACAGGAATGCCCAGCTCGGTCAGCTGGGTGGTCAGATACAGGTTGCGCTCCAGGTTGGTGCCGTCGATGATATTCAGGATGGCATCGGGCCGCTCGTTGATCAGATAGTTACGGGCCACCACCTCTTCCAGCGTGTAGGGGGACAGAGAGTAGATGCCGGGCAGGTCCATGATGACCACGTCCTCATGCTTCTTCAGACGGCCCTCTTTCTTCTCCACAGTAACGCCGGGCCAGTTGCCCACAAACTGATTGGAGCCGGTCAGCGCGTTAAACAGTGTGGTCTTACCGCAGTTGGGGTTGCCCGCCAGCGCGATCTTGATTTGTTTTTCCATATGTCTCTCCTTTCAGGTTAGTCTTGCTTAACCTCTATTCACAAAAAAATCACTCAACCTCGATCATTTCGGTATCCGCCTTCCGCAGGCTCAGCTCGTAGCCGCGGACAGTGACCTCCATGGGGTCGCCCAAAGGCGCCACCTTACGGACGTAGACCTCCACGCCTCTGGTGATGCCCATGTCCATGATGCGGCGCTTGACGGGGCCTTCGCCATGGAGCTTCACGACCTTGGCTGTCTCGCCGATCTTCACTTCGCGCAAAGTTTTCATTGTTGCTCTCTCCTTCTCTGTATTTCTAATTTGATTGCTCATACCATGATCCTGCGGGCCATTTCCTCGCTGATGGCCACGCGGGCTTCCTTCACCTTGACGATGATGTTGCCCCCCATGGCGGCCACCACCGTGGCGGTCCCGCCGACCACAAAGCCCAGATCCTCCAGATGCTTCTTTACCTCGGGGGAACCGCCCACCTTACGGATCAGATTCTCGGTCCCCACATCAGCCAGTGCCAAAGGCATCATGTCGCTCCCTCCGTGTCTCTCCGGTTAGTCATCGCTAACCTGTCTCTGAAAAAGAATGGCTGTCGCTGCCGCCGTCACGCAGGTGGTTAGTGCTCTCTAATCAACGGAGATAGTTTAGTCCCTCTAACCCATTTTGTCAAGTGCTGTGTATCATTTTTTTTCGATGCTTGCAAATTTAGTTAAACCGTGTTAATCTACAAGTAATCTAAAATAAAAAGTTGGTGAACTTATGCAGATTTTACGGGCCTCCGAGGACTATCTGGAGGCTATGCTGATGATGCAGAAGGAGCACGGCTATGTCCGCTCCATCGACATCGCGGAAAAGCTGGGCGTCACGAAGCCCAGCGTCACCTACGCCACCAAACGCCTGCGGGAAAATGGCTACATTACCATGGACAAGGACGGCCTTATCACCCTGACGGAGCTGGGCATGGCCATCGCCGCCAATATGCTGGACCGTCACCAGACGCTGACCCGCTTTCTCATGGCGCTGGGGGTGGATCAGGAGACAGCCGAGGCCGATGCCTGCAAGATGGAGCACGACATCAGCCAGACCAGCTTTGAGGCCATCTGCCGCCACGCCCGCGAACACCTGTAAGACGCAAGCAAAAAAGGCCACGCCCTTGCACTTCCGTACAAGGGCGTGGCTTTTTGCTCTCACAGAGCGGCAAACACCGCGCCGCCCTTCTTTTTCAGCCACAGAAACAGCATGGCGCACGCCAGCAGCGTGGCCGCCGCAAAGCAGCCCAGATAGCCCGCCGCTCCTATGTGCCGGCCTGCCAGCAAATAGCCGGACACCAGCAGCAGCGTATAGCCCCAGCCGCTGAACAGCGTGATGGCAACGCAGGCGCTCTGCTTGATAGGCGTGATCTCACTGGTCCATGTGAGGTTCGGCAGCTTCAGGCCCAAAAGCAGGCCGAGCAGAGCCAACAGCACCACTGCCAGCAGCGTCACCGCCGCCAGCAGCACTGCCGTCTCTGCCGTCATCGGGAAGGCTGCTATGATGCACAGCACGCACACCGCTGCCGGCGTCAGCGTCAGCAACAGCTGCATAGTCAGCTTGGCCCGCAGCACCTGCCACGGCGTCACCGGCAGCGACTGGGACAGCCACAGGCTCTTTCCCTCCAGCGAGACGGAGGGTGCGGTCATGTCGTTCATGGCGGCCAGCAGGCACACCGCCGCCGCCAGCAGCACCGGCAGCATATCCGCCGCATCGCCGCCGAACACGCCGTTCAGTGCGGTCAGCAGCGCCCCACGCTTCCACAGCAGCGCCACAGCGGCAACGGGCATCAGCAGCGTCCCCATGCCGCAGTTGAGCATATAGTTGGGACTGGACGCGAACCGCCCCAGCTCCTTGGCCAACAGCGCTGCGGAGGCAGACCGCCTCACCGCCGCCTGCTCCCGGTACCTCCGGCGCTCCGCATAGCCCGTGGCGGTGGCGATCTTCAAAAAGCTGCGCCGCAGCAGCAGCCACAGCGCTGCAAACAGCCCCAGAATAACTGCCGACACCGCCAGCATCGCCGCGCCGTCGCCGATGCCTACGCGGCCCAACAGATACAGCGGGTACGCTGCGCCCCTGATCCGCGCGCCATACACGGCGGCGTTGGCCAGCAGATCCTCTATGACTGCCTGCGCCTTGAAATAAAAGAAATAATAGCCGCCGATAAAGGCCAGCGAGACGAGGACGGTGACAAAGCTCTTGTGCTTCAGCTTCAGGCTGATCTTCGCCACCACCCAGCCCAGCGCG